>BEII01000072.1 GCA_002898935.1 bacterium HR32 | reverse complement strand
AGTACTCCACCGGGACTCCGTACCGGCTCTCGAAGATCTTGTTGACCACGTCCAAGGTGGTGAGGGAACCGTACAACACCAGCCGGCCCTCGCGCTTCGCGGCCGCCACCAGGTCCTGACTCGAAGCGGCCTGGGTCACCACCACGGTCAGGATCGCCAACCACACCCACCTCCCCCGCACGACCGCCACCTCCTCCCCCAAGTTCCTGTCCCGTGACCACACCCCGGTCTCCGTATCACCCAAGGTCTTCGTGGACAGGCTTCTCGCGCGTCCTCACGGGGTCTCGCCCTGCGACAGCCGCCGCAGCAGCCGGTCCGTCCCCACCCGCGCCATCTCCCGCTTGTAGTCGGCGCTGCCTCGCACGAGTGCTGCCTCCGGTGCGGACCACAGGCGGTGTGGCCATCCTTCGCGTAACACGAGCGGGCTCTGGGCACAAGCACGCCGTTCGGCTATCCTGCACGACGCGCTCTCCTTGACCCGGTTCGGACGAGTCCGTAGGCTGGATCGAGAGCCCGCGGTCGCGGCGGCAGTCCTGCTTGCCGTTCGCGTCCGACTTCGAGGTGCAACGCATGTCGCCGTCCGTGTTGCTCGCAGCGGCCTTCCTGCTCGGCATCCGGCACGCCTTGGATCCGGACCACCTGGTGGCGGTCTCGACCCTGGTCGCAGAACAGCGGCGGCTGTGGCCCGCGGCCCGGCTCGGCCTGCTCTGGGGCTTGGGCCACCTCCTCCCCATCGCGGCCGTGGGACTGCCGCTCGTGGCGCTGCGCCTCCAACTTCCGGAGGCGTGGGAGCACGGGGTGGATTTGGGGGTGGGCGTGCTGCTGGTGCTCCTCGGCCTGCGCACCCTGCTCGGCCTGCGGCGGGAGCGCGTGCACTTTCACGTGCACGAACACGGCGGGCACCTCCACCCGCACTTCCACCGGCACGACCGGAGCCCGCGGCACGACCACGTCCACCCGGCTCCAGGGCGCGCCGGTGCGGTGAGCTTCTCCGTGGGGGTGATGCACGGGCTCGCGGGAAGCGGCGCCGGCGCGGTGCTGGCCATGACCGCCTCGCCGTCCACGCCTGCAGCCACCGCCTACCTCCTCGCCTTCGGGATGGGGACGGTGGCCGGCATGTTCGCCACGACCCTGTGCGTGGCGGCCCCCACGCTGCTCGCAGCGAGCCGGTGGGCTTCGGCGTACGTCGCGGTGCGGGCCGCGGCGGGCGTGGCGAGCATCGCCGTGGGCGTGTGGATGTGGTTCGAACTGCTTCCGCACTTCGTGTAGCGACCAGTTCAGCATAGCCGAACCCACCGCTTGCTTCCGCGCGCGGGTTCGCGGACCGTAGAGCAGGGAGCGGTGGGGACGCACGCCTGACCGCTGGTCCGCGGGACGCGCATGCAGGTGCAGACCCAGGTGCTGATCGTGGGAGCCGGCCCCGTGGGCCTGACCCTGGCCGTGGACCTCGGCCAGCGGGGCGTGCGCTGTGTGCTCGTGGAGCGCAAGGAGGCGCCGCAGTTCCTCCCCAAGATGGAGCGGTGCAACGCGCGCACCATGGAGATCTACCGGCGGCTGGGCATCGTGGAGAAGGTCCGCCGCGCCGGGTTCGCGCGCCACTACCCCATGGACGTGTTCGTGGTCACCTCCCTGGTGGACCCGCCCATCCTGCGGCTCCCGTACCCCTCCGTGGCCGACGCGGAGGCCCAAATCCGGTCACGGAACGACGGGACGTTGCCCCGCGAGCCCTACCAGCTCATCTCCCAATACACCCTGGAGCCGCTCTTGAAGTCCGAGGCGGAGGCGCTCCCCACGGTGAGCGTGCGCTACGGCCACACCCTGGAGTCCTTCCACCAGGACGTCCGGGGGGTCACGGCGCAGGTGCGGCGGGCGGACGGCACCCTGGTGGAGGTGCGCGCGCAGTACCTGGTCGGCTGCGACGGCGGGACCAGCACGGTGCGGGAGCAGCTGGGGATCGCCCTGCACGGCCAAGCGAACATCCGGGAGCTCTGCCAGGCCTTGTTCTGGGCCGAGGACCTGTTCGAACGGATCCCCATCGGGAAGGGGCGGCACTACCACGTGGCAGACGCCCAGCAGACCATGCTCATCGTGCAGGACGACGCGCGCCACTTCACCCTGCACGCGGTGGTGGAGGACGACGCGGAGATGGCGCGCATCTTCGAGCGGGTGGTGCGCATGCCCGTGCGCTATGAGCTCCTGTACACGGGCCGCTGGCGACAGCAGCTGCTGCTGGCGGAACGGTACCGGGTCGGCCGGGTGTTCCTGGCGGGCGACGCAGTCCACCTGGTGATCCCCACGGGCGGCCTCGGCATGAACACCGGCGTGGGGGACGCCACGGACCTCGCGTGGAAGCTGGCCGCCGTCCTGCAGGGTTGGGGCGGGGCGAAGCTGTTGGACTCCTACGAGGCCGAGCGCCGGCCCGTGGGCGCCCGCGCGGTGGCCGCGGCCCGTTTCGCCGCCCAAGGACGTCAAGCTTGGCGGGCGGCCTACCGGCCCTGCATCGCGGACCCGACGCCGGAAGGACAGCAGGCCCGGGAGGAGATGGGGCGCCTGGCGGACGTCGAGCAGCGCAAGACCAACGAGATGCTCGGCACCGAGCTCGGGTACCGCTACCTGGGGTCGCCCATCGTGTGGCCGGAGCCGGGAGAACCCCCGCCGGACCGCTTCATGGAGTACCGGCCCACCACGTGGCCCGGAGCGCGCCTGCCGCACCTCTGGTTGCAGGACGATAGCGCCCTGCACGACCGGCTGCCGCCCACCCATTATGCGCTGCTGCGCCTGGGCGGCACCCGCGCGGACACCACCCCGCTGGAGCGCGCCTTCCGGTCCTTCGGGGCGCCGCTGGTGGTGCTGGACGTCCCCGACGAGCTCGTGCGGGACGTGTACGGGTTCGACCTGGTGCTCGTGCGGCCCGACCTGCACGTGGCGTGGCGCGGGAACCGCCTGCCTCAAGAGCCCTTCAACGAGGGGACCTACCGGCTGGTGGCCCGTGTGACCGGACACGAGGACGGCCTGGACTAGCCGACTGCGCGAAAGGAGGAAGCGGCGTTGACCACAGGCGACCGTTGGGAACGGGAGGGCGCGGACCTGCGCGAACGGGTGGCCACCGCCTGCCGGGTGCTGGCCATGGAGGGGCACGCGGACATCACCCAGGGCCACGTGTCCTGCCGGCACCCGGGGACTCCGTACTACTGGATCAAGGCCAGCGGCCTCGGCCTGGACGAGGTGACGGCGGACGACGTGGTGCTGGTAGACCTGGACGGGAACCGGATCTGGGGCCGCGGCAAGCCCCACAGCGAGCTGCCCATCCACGGGGAGATCTACCGGGCGCGGGCCGACGTGATGGCCGTGGTCCACACCCATCCGCCCTACGCCACCGCGTTCGCCGCCAGCGACGTGCCGCTGCGGGCCGTGAGCCACGAGGGGGCGCTGTTCTGGCCCGAAGTACCCCGGTACACCTTCACCACGGACCTGGTCGTCACCCGGGAGCAGGGCGAGGCCCTGGCCCGGAGCCTGGGGTCGGCGCGGGCGTGCCTCATGCGCAACCACGGGATCGTCACCGTGGGCTCGAGCGTGGAGGAGGCATCGCTGTTCGCCCTGCAGCTGGAGCGGGCCGCCAAGCTGCAGATCCTGGCCGCGTGCCTGGGGCCGTACACGTGGACCCCGGACGCGGAGACCGCGGAGAAGGCCGCGCACCTGCACTCCCCGCGTCAGCTGGAGCGCAACTGGGGCTACTACGTGCGCAAGCTCAAGCGCTGGGAGCTGGCCCTCGCGCCCACCGCCCCCGCGTAGGCCGCCATGGGCCACCAGGAGTTCGACGTCTGCGAGCTTTCCCTGGCCTCCTCTCTCGTGGACCGGGACCGCACCCACCGGTTCACGGCCCTGCCCGTCTTCCCGCACCGCCGCCTTCGCCACGGCTACGTCTTCGTCCGATCCGAAGGCCCCGTGCGCGAGCCGCAAGACCTGGCAGGGCGGCGGGTGGGCGTTCCAGAACACCGCGGGCCTGTGGTTCCTCCCTGCCTTGGAGGAGCAGCAAAGCCTGTTGGGTCCGGACCCGTGGGTGTACGGGTTCGAGCCCAACCGACACGTCCTGGAAACCGCCGCGGACTACGCGTACGAACAGGGGCTCACCACCCGCCGGCTGGAGGTGCGGGACCTGTTCGCGGCGTCCACCCTGGATCCCCACCCCACTTCGTGGACTGACCGGAGCGTGCCGTGACGGACCGTCCCATGGAGTACGGCTCGGACCTGATGGTGGAGCTCATGCGGCGCTGCGGGATCGAGTGCGCGGCCCTCAACCCTGGCGCCACCTTCCGCGGCATCCACGACTCGCTGGTGAACTACGCGGGCAACCGCGGCCCCGAACTGATCCTGTGCACCCACGAGGAGATCGCGGTGGCGGTGGCCCACGGCTACGCCAAGGCCGCCCACCGGCCCATGGTGGCCCTGGTGCACGACGTGGTGGGGCTGCAGCACGCCTCCATGGCCATCTTCAACGCCTGGTGCGACCGCGAACCGGTGCTGGTGGTGGGGGGGACCGGGCCCATGGACGCCGCGGCCCGCCGTCCTTGGATCGACTGGGTGCACACCGCGCACCTGCAGGCCGACCTGGTCCGGCACTACGTGAAGTGGGACGACCAACCCGCGAGCCTGGCCGCGGTGCCGGAGTCGTTCTTCCGGGCCTACCGCCTGGCCACCCAGGAACCGCAGGGGCCGGTGTACCTCTGTTACGACGTCGCCCTGCAGGAGGCCCGCCTGGTCCCACCCGTGGAGATCCCGGACCCAGCTCGCTACCTGCGGACCACGCGCCTGGCACCCGAGCCGGACGCGGTGGACCAGCTGGCCCGGTGGCTGGTGGAAGCGGAGTTCCCGGTGCTGCTCGCCGACCGCGCGGGCCGACACCCGTCCGCAGTGGCGTGGCTCGTGGAGCTCGCAGAGGCCGTGGGCGCGGCGGTGGTGGACACCGGCCGGCGCCACAACTTCCCCGCAGACCACCCCTTGGACAGCAGCGAATCCAAGGACGAGGTCCTGAGCCGGGCGGACTTCGTCCTGGCCCTCGAGGTGTACGACCTGTACGGGGCCCTGCACGGGCCGGTGGATCGCATCACCCGCCAGGCCCGGCCGCTTCTGCGGCCCGACACCCGGGTGGCGCACGTCACCGTCGGAGACCTGCACGCCCGGGGCTGGGTGCACGACACGAACCGGCCGCAGCCCGTGGACCTGACCGTGGTGGCGGACACCGCGGTGGTGCTGCCCCTGCTGGTGGAGCGCACTCGGTCCCGCCTGGGCGAGGCGGCCTCCGGGTCGAGCGCCCGGGAGGACCGCCGAAGGTTCGTGGAGGGGCTGCACCGCCGCGCGCGGGAAGGGGCGCAACGCGTGTTGGAGGAGCGGTGGTCGGACCGACCGATTTCCCTGCCTCGGCTGGCCTACGAAGTGGGGCAGGCGGTGCGGGCGTTGCCGTGGCAGCTCGCCAACGGGCGGCTGGGCGGCTGGCCGCGCCGGCTGTGGCCATTCCGGGAACCCGACTGCTTCCTCGGGTACAACGAGGGCGCGGGGCTGGGGTACGGCATGGGGGTTTCCCTGGGAGCTTGCCTGGCGAATCGGGGCACGGGCCGGCTGGTGGTCAACTTGCAGTCCGAAGGGGACTTCCTGTACACGCCCGGTGCTCTGTACACCGCGAGCGCCCACCGCCTGCCCCTGCTCGTGGTCCTGGCCAACAACCGCTCGTACTACAACGACGAAGAGCACCAGGAGGAGGTGGCCCGCGCCCGCGGACGCCCCGTGGAGAACAAGGGGGTCGGGATCCGCCTGGACGACCCGGACGTGGACTACCGCAAGCTGGCGGAGTCCTTCGGCGTGTGGGCAGGTGGACGCGTGGAGGATCCCGACGAACTCCCTGCGGTCCTCGCGCGGGCAGTCCGCGTGTGCACCGAGGAGCGGAGGCCGGCCCTGGTGGAGGTCCTGTGCGCGCCCCGCTGAACGCGGTTGCGAGGCGAGCCCGGCTGCGCGGTAGCATGCGGACTGGGGGGATTGGATGGCGACGATCCGACTGACTTCGCTGCGGAAGGCGTACGAGTTCCGCGGCCAGCGGGTACACGCGGTGGACGACGTCACCCTGGAGGCGCCCGAGGGGAAGATCCTGACGCTCCTCGGCCCCAGCGGGTGCGGCAAGACCACCACCCTGCGGTGCGTGGCAGGCCTCGAGCGGCCGGACGACGGCGAGATCCGGTTCGGGGACCGGGTGGTGTTCAGCAGGGCCCGGGGCGTGTTCGTGCCGCCGGAGCAGCGCAACATCGGGATGGTGTTCCAGTCCTACGCCATCTGGCCGCACATGACGGTGTTCGAGAACGTGGCCTACCCCCTCCGCGTGCGCCGCGTCCCCTCCGACGAGGTCCGGCGCCGCGTGCAGGCGGCCCTGGAGCTCGTCGGGCTGGGTGCCCTGGCGGACCGGCCCGCCCCGTTCCTGAGCGGCGGCCAGCAGCAGCGGGTGGCGCTGGCCCGCGCGCTGGTGTACGAGCCCGAGGTGCTGCTCCTGGACGAGCCGCTCAGCAACCTGGACGCCAAGGTCCGGGAGCAAGTGCGGGAGGAGCTGCGCGTGTTGCAGCGGCAGCTCCGCATCACCACGGTGTACGTCACCCACGACCAGATCGAGGCCCTGGCCCTGTCAGACGTGGTGGCGGTGATGCGGGACGGCAAGGTGCTGGAGGTCGGCACACCCCGCGACCTGTACGAGCGTCCCCGGACGCGCTTCGTGGCGCAGTTCCTCGGCACCACCAACCTCCTGCCGGGCCGGCTCGCAGGGCGGGAGGGCCGCGAGGCGTGGGTGGAGACTCCCTACGGCCGGCTCCGGGCGCGGGCCGACGGTGTGGAGCTCGGGCCCGGGGAAGGGGTGCTGGCCAGCGTACGGCCGGAGCACGTAGCCCTGGGTTCCTCAGAGCAGCCCGACGCGTGGCAGGGTACGGTGGTCTCCGCCCTCTTCGAGGGGTCCGCTACCAAGTACCGCGTGGACGTGGGTGGCTTCCAGCTCCTGGCGTACGGAGAGGCGGGGTACGGCCTGGGAGACCGGGTGGCGGTGCGGTTCGATCCGCAGAAGGTGGTGCTGCTTCGGGACCAGGGCGCGTAGCGCCGCTACCGCGCGCCCTCCCCCACCCAGCGCCTGGCCAGCGCCACCACGACCACGCACACAGCGCTCACCACCACCCCGAGGGCGGCCATGCGGCCGGGCTGCGCGTCCTGCCAAAGGTGATACAGGAGCGGGCCCACGGGCTCCGCGCGGGGCGTGTACAGGAACACGGAGGTGCTGAACTCGCGGATGTAGATGGTGAACAGAATGGCCCAACCAGCCAGAAACCCCGGGCGCAGGAGGGGCAGCAACACCTGGCGGAACGTCCGCACGAACCCCGCCCCGCACACCCGGCTGCTCTCCTCCAGCTCCCGGTGCACCTGCACCATGGTCGCGGTCATGGGCCGGAGCCCGTACGGAAGGAACCGGGTCACGTACGCGATCAGCAGGATCCAC
>BEII01000071.1 GCA_002898935.1 bacterium HR32 | reverse complement strand
TTCGCGGTCGGGGCCGGCGCCCTCCTCCTGTTCGTCCTGTACCCGACCTTGCGCGTCCTGGCCTACCCCAGCCTCGCGGACTACCTCGCCATCCCCCAGAGCGTCCGTTGGGTCCAGGCGGCCCGGAACAGCCTGCTGACCACCGCCCTGTCTACCACCACCGCCGTGGCGGTGGGGTTGGCCTTCGCCTTCGCCACCACCCGTCCGGACGTGCCCGGCCGGCGGTTCTTCCGCGCGGTGGCGCTGCTGCCGCTGTTCGCGCCGCCCTTCATGGTGGCGTTCTCCTACATCCTGCTGTTCGGACGGCAGGGACTGGTCACCCGACACCTGCTGGGCCTGGACGTCAACCTGTTCGGGCTGCCCGGGCTGTGGCTCGTGCAGACGGTGGCCTTCTTCCCCCTGGCCATGCTGGTGATCGCGGGCGTGCTGGAAGGTGTCAATCCGAGCCTGGAGCACGCAGCCCGCAACCTCGGCGCCGACGAAAAGAACGTGCTCCGCACCGTGACCCTCGCCTTGGCGAGGCCGGGGATCGCGGGCGCGGCGCTCGTGGTGGCCATCTCCGTGCTGGCGGACTTCGGGAACGCGGTGGTCATCGCGGGGGGGATGCCGCTGCTGGCCACCGAAGCGTGGTTCCGCATGGAGGGCATGGCAGACCTGCGGGGGGCTTCCCTCGTGGTGGCCCTGCTGGTGGTGCCCACCACCGCCCTGTTCCTGGTGGAGCGGTACTGGGTAGGCCGGCGCCGGTACACCACCGTGGCCGGCCGCGGCACGCGGCTGGAGCCGCCACCCACGTACCCACCTCTGCGGTGGGCGGTCTTCTTCGTGTGCACCGCGGTCAGCGTGCTGGTCCTGCTCGTGTACCTGGGTGTGGTGGCGGGGGCCTTCACCGCGGTGTGGGGCCGGGACTGGTCGTTCACCCTGGAACACTTCGCCCTGGCGCGCGACCGCGTGGGCAGCCTGTGGGCGAGCCTGCGGGTCGCGGCGGGTGCGGGGCTGGTGACCGCGACGGCGGGGGTGCTGCTCGCCTTCCTGACTTCCCGCGCCCTGCCCCTACGCCGCGCCCTGGACTTCCTGGCGGTCCTTCCAGGGGCGCTTCCCGGTGTGTTCGTGGGCGTGGGGTTCGTGCTGGCCTTCAACCGCCCTCCCCTCGAATTGGTGGGCACGCCGTGGGTCCTGGTGCTGGCCCTGGCTTTCTGGCACCTACCCCTGGGGTACCAAGCGGCGGCGGCACAGCTTCAGCAGGTCGACCGGTCCATCGAGGAAGCTGCGAGCAACCTGGGCGCCCGGGGGCTGCACGTGCTGCGGGACGTGTACCTCCCGCTGTTGCGGCGGGCGTTCCTGGAGGGCTTCACGGTGTCCTTTGTCCGGGCGGTGACCAACGTCAGCATCGCGGTGTTCTTGGTCTCGCCCGGCAACGTGGTGGCGACCTTCGCCATCCTGAACATGATCGGCAACGGCATCTGGGGCGGGGCGGCGGCCCTCACGGTGCTGCTGCTGTTGGTGAGCTTCGCGGCCTTGGGGCTCGCGAGGCTCGGGGCGGGCCGCGCCCTGCGGCCGACGGCGGTGGGCTGACGGTGGCAGCACACCTCCGGCTGGTGAACGTGGTCAAGCGGTTCGGCGCCGCCGTAGCCGTGGACGGGGTGTCGCTGGAGATCGAGGAGGGCTGCTTTTTCACCCTCCTGGGCCCTTCCGGATGCGGCAAGACGACCCTGTTGCGGGTGGTGGCAGGCTTCCACACCCCTGACGCGGGCGACGTGTTCCTGCGGGACCGGCGCATCACCCACCTGCCGCCCCACGCCCGCGGGACCGCGATGGTGTTCCAGGAGTACGCGTTGTTCCCGCACATGACGGTCGCCGAGAACGTGGGCTACGGCCTGCGGATGCGCCGGGTGCCCCCCGCGCGAGCGCGCGACCGCGTGGCGCGCGTGCTGGAGCTCGTCGGGCTCTTGGGCCATGAGGCCAAGTACCCGCACCAGCTGTCGGGCGGGCAGCAGCAACGGGTGGCGCTCGCCCGCGCTCTGGTGGTGGAGCCCGAGGTGCTGCTGCTGGACGAGCCGCTCAGCAACCTGGACGCGAAGCTGCGGCTGCGGGTGCGGGACGAGCTCCGGGAGCTGCAGCGGCGCCTGGGGCAGACCACGGTGTACGTCACCCACGACCAGGAGGAGGCCCTGGCGCTTTCGGACCGGGTGGCGGTCCTCAACCACGGACGCGTCCTCCAGGTGGGTACACCGGAGGATGTGTACCGCAACCCCGCCAGTCGGTTCGTGGCGGAGTTCGTGGGGCTCGCGAACTTCGTCCCCGCGGAGGTCGTAGCCCCAGGCCGGGTACGCGCCGGCGGGGTGGAGCTGCACGTGGACGGCCTGCAGGGGGCCTCGGGGAGGCGGGTCGTCCTGGCGGTGCGCCCGGAGGAGGTGCGGGTCCGCCAGGAGCCAGTGGACGGCAAGCCGAACGTCCTGCGCGGCCGCGTGCGGTCGGCCACCTTCTTGGGTGCGGTGCGGCGGGTCACCGTGGAGGCCGCGGGGCTTGTGTGGATCGTAGACGTGCGCGCGGACGAACCGCTGGCGCCTCAGGCCGAGGTCAGCTTGGAGCTGCCGGCCGAGAGGTTGAGGGTGGTTGAGGAAGAGCGGACGGACGACCAAAGGGGAGGAGGGAGGTCGTGATGCGGGCGGTGTTCATGGCGGTGGTGGTGTTCCTGTTGTTGGTCCCCGCAGGTTCAGGGGCCGCTCCCGCCCAGCGGGTGGTGGTGCTCTGCAGCCCGAACCCCGCGTGGTGTGACGCCATCAAGGAGGAGTTCCCCAGAGCCACGGGGATTGCCCTGGACTACGTGCGGCTGAGCTCCGGGGAGGGCCTGGCGCGGCTACGGGCGGAGCGCCGGAACCCGAGCTTCGACGTGTGGTTCGGCGGCACCGGCGACCCCCACATGGTGGCCTTTGAGGAAGGGCTCACGGAGGCCTACAGGCCTCGGAGCTGGGGAGACCTGCGGCCAGAGCTGCGCGAGGCCGTGGCGGGCAAGTACATCCCGCTGTACGCGGGCATCCTGGGCTGGGCCCTCAACGAGCGGGTGTTGCGCGAGCGCGGGGCGCCTGTGCCGAGGACGTGGCGAGACCTCGCAGACGCACGCTACCGGGGGCTGGTGGCGTACCCCAACCCCAACACCTCGGGGACCGGGTACACGATGTTGGCTACCCTCGTACAGGTGTACGGGGAGCAACAAGCCTTCGACCTCCTCAAGCAAGTCCACCGGAACGTGGCGGAGTACACCCGCAGCGGCGCCGCCCCCGGCCAGCTCACCGGCCGCGGCGAGGTGGCGGTGGGCATCACGTTCATCCACGACGCGGTGGACCAGGTGCTGAAGGGCTTCCCCATCAGCTACGGTGCGCCCCGCGACGGGACCGGGTACGAGATCGGCGGGCTCAGCCTGGTGAAGGGCGCTCCGAGCCGAGCTGCGGCGGTGGCGTTCATCGAGTGGGCCCTGACGCCCGAAGCGCAGCGCCTGGGGCCGGAGAAGGGGCAGTCCTACCAGATCCCGTCCAACAGCAAGACCCCCATCCCGCCCGTGGCGCCGCGGTTCGAGGCGTTCCGGGTCATCAAGTACGATTTCGTGAAGTACGGCAGCGCCGCGGTCCGCGACCGTCTGGTGAAGCGGTGGACGGACGAGGTGTTCCCGCTGCCGAAGTGAGGGGCGCGTGAAGGGTACGCTCGCGTCTGCGGCGGTGCGGCCGGCCCCCCAGCTGACCCTCGCGGGCTGGGGGCTTGCCAGCTTGCTGTGGGCCGGCGCGCTGCCGTGGGCGCGGGCGGGCCGGGACCTCGGGTCGTGGGTTGCGGACTCCACAGGAATCCTGCTGGCAAACCGCGACCCCCTCGCGGCGGCTGTGCTGGCCGCAGCAGCTCTTTCGGTGATCGTGGCCGCGTGGCCTGCGCCGGACCGGGTGCGGGGCTGGGCCGCGGTGGTGTTGGGCGGGCTGGGCTTCGTGCTGGCGGCGGCGCTCGTGGCTGTGCGCGGGACCCCGCTGGGACCCGGAGCTGCCGGCGCTCTCCTCGGCTTCCTCACCCTGGCAGGCGTCGGGTTGTCGCTCTCGGGTCTGGTGTTCGCCGATCCGTTCCTGGCTGCCGCGGTGCTGTGGGCCGCGGCGTTCGTGGCGGTGTTCATCCTGCTGCCCCTCGGCGCGGTGGTGGTGGCCAGCGTGTGGGTGGACGGTAGCTTCCAGACCGGCGTGCTTTGGCGGACGCTCACGTCGCCTGCGTTCCTGGCGCTGGACCACCCGGGCACGGCGCGCAACGAGGCCGCCTGGGCCCTCGGCGTGGGGCTGGCCTGCGCCATGGCAGTCCTGGCGTTCGGGAGAGGCCGCGGCGCGTTGCGCACCGCGCTGATGGCAGGCCTGGGCGCTGCCGCTCTCGCGGCGCTGTATTTGGGGTTCGGCGCCTTCCGCAACAGCGTGCTCCTGGCGGTGGTGGTGGGTGCGGTGTCCACCGCTCTCGGGTTCCTGTTCGCACTGCTGTCCGAGCGGTCGCGCCTGCCCACCCGGAGGCTGTTTGCGCCCCTGTCGGTCCTGCCCATCATCACCCCGCCCTTCGTGCTGGGGCTGGCGATGCTGTACCTGTTCGGCCGCCGGGGCTTTGTGACGCACCACCTGTTGAGGCTGTCCACGGACGTGTTCTTCGGGCCCCTCGGTGTCGCGGTGGCGCAGGTGCTCGCGTACACCCCCATCGCGTATCTCGTGCTGGTGGGCGTGGTGCGCGCCATGGACGCGAGCCTGGAGGAGGCCGCACAGACCCTCGGAGCTGCGCCCGGTCACCTCCTGCGGACGGTCACCTGGCCGCTGGCGCGGCCGGGCCTGGCGAACGCCTTTCTGCTCGTGGCCATCGAGAGCCTGGCGGACTTCGCCAACCCCATCGTGGTCGGTGGCGGCAAGCCGTTCTTGGCCACCGAGGTGTTCTTCGCCATCGTGGGCCGCTACAACCCGCACGAGGCGGCCTCCTACGGCGTGGTCCTGCTGGCCCTCACGCTCGGCGTGTTCGTGCTGCAGCGCCGGTGGGTGGGTGGGGCGTCGTACGTGACGGTGACGGGGCGGCCTTCGGCGAGCCGGCCCCAGTCCCTGCCCGGCTGGCTGGACTGGGCCGGTTCGGGGCTCTTTATCCTGTGGATGGTGTTGGTGGCGGTGCTGTACGGCTCGGTGTTCGTGGGTGCGGTGACGCGGCTGTGGGGGTTCGACTACACGTTCACCCTGCGCCACCTGCAGGACCTGCACCCGCAGGGCTGGCAGGTCCTGCGGACCACGGTCCTGCTGTCCGCCTACGCCGCCCTGCCGTCCGTCCTGGTGGGGTTCCTCATCGGCTACCTGGTGAGCCGGGTGTCCTTCCCGGGCCGGCGGTGGTTGGAGTTCAGCGCCATGCTGTCGTTCGCCACACCGGGCACGGTGATGGGGATCGGCTACGTGCTGGCGTTCAACCAGGGGCCGCTCCTCCTCACGGGCACGGAGCTGGTGATCGTCCTGGCCTTCGTGTTCCGGAACATGCCCGTGGCCATCCGGGCCGCGGTGGCGGCCCTGGAGCAGATCGACCGGGCTCTGGAGGAGGCGAGCACGGTCCTGCGGGCCGGTGCCGCCACCACCCTGCGGCGGGTGGTGGTGCCGCTCGCGGGGTCCGCGCTGCTGTCGGGCTTGGTGTTCGCCTTCGTGCGGGCCATGACCGCGGTGAGCCAGGTGATCTTCCTCATCACGCCGCAGCACAACCTGGCCACGACGCAGATCCTGTCGTACTTGGAGTACGGCAGCCAGGGGCGTGGCGCCGCCCTGGCTTCGGTGCTCACCCTGGTGCTGGTGGCGGTGGTGGTGGGCCTGCAGCTCGGTCACCGGAGGCTACAGGCGCGGGTGGCGCCCGTGGGTGCGGGGTGAAGGGCGTGGGAGTTCCCGTCCGGCTCGTGGGGGTCACGAAGCGGTTTGGGCCTGTGGTGGCCGTGGACCGGGTGGACCTGGAGGTGCCGGAGGGCAAGCTGGTGACGCTGCTCGGGCCCTCGGGCTGCGGCAAGACCACGACCCTGCGGATCGTCGCAGGGCTGGAGCGGCCGACGAGCGGGCGCGTGTGGATCGCGGGCGAGGACGTGACCGAGCTCCCCGCGGCGCGGCGCGGGGTGACCATGGTGTTCCAGTCCTACGCCCTGTTCCCCCACCTGACCGTTTTCGAGAACGTGGCCTACGGGCTCAGGGTGCAGCGGCTGCCCGCCGCAGAGGTGCGGCGGAGAGTGCTGGAAGCGCTGGAGCTGGTGGGGCTTCCCCAGGCCTCGGGCCGCTACCCCGCGCAGCTCAGCGGCGGACAGCAGCAGCGCGTGGCCCTGGCCCGGGCTCTCGTCATGCAGCCCCGGGTGCTGCTGTTCGACGAGCCCCTCAGCAACCTGGACGCCAAGTTGCGCCGGCGGGTGCGGGCGGAGATCCGGACGTTGCAGCAGCGGCTGGGCATCACCAGCGTGTACGTGACCCACGACCAGTCCGAGGCGCTGGCGCTCTCCGACGTGGTCGTGGTGATGAACGAAGGCCGGGTAGAACAGGTGGGAACCCCCGAGGAGGTGTACCGGAAGCCCGCCACGAGGTTCGTGGCGGACTTCATCGGCGAGGCGAACCTCCTGGACGCCACCTACCGGGACGGCGCGGTGGAGGTGGCCGGGTACCGGTTCCCGTTCACCCAGGACGGCGTGCGCGAGGGGAGGGTGACCCTCATGGTCCGACCAGAGGCGGTGGTGGTGGCCCCGGACGGTACGGGGCTTCCGGGGCTGGTGCGTAGCGCGTTCTTCCTCGGTACCTCGGTGGAGTACCTGGTGGAGACCCCGGCCGGTGAGGTGCTGGCCAGCCGGCCGTACCGGGAGGGACGGGACCTGCGGTCCGGCCAGGAGGTCCGGCTGCGGTTCGACGAGACAGGCGCCTACCTGCTTCCGGCGCCGGAAGGGAGGTTGGGAGCCGAGGGTGCGTGAGGGGGTTGTGCCCGAAAGACCCGAAGGGAGGTGGAAAGCGTGAGGAGACTCCGGTGGCACGTAGGCGTGATGCTCTTCGCTCTGCTGGCGTGGGCAGGGGGCGTAGGAGCCCAGACCCGGACCGTAACCTTGCAGGCCTGGACCATCGGGCCCGACAACCCGTCCGTGACACGGTTTACCAACCTGCAGACTGCCGCGGAGCGGCTGAACCGGGAGCTGGCGCGGGAGGGTGCGGGCGTACAGGTGCGGGTGGAGGGGTTCTTCGACACCACGGACTGGGACCCGTACCTGCGCCGCGTGCTGCTCGCCTTCCAGAGCGGCAACGCGCCGGACATCGTGCAGGCCTCCGCGGCGCTCAGCGCCACGTGGGCCGCGGGCGGCTTCATCGCGCCGTTGGACGCCGCGGTGCAACGCTACCCGCAGTTCTCGGACATCATCCCTACCCTGTGGCAGGCGGTGCGGTTCCGGGGCCAGACCTGGGGCATCCCCCAGGACACGGAGGCGCGGCCCCTGTACTTCAACAAGACCCTGCTCAAGCGGCTGGGGTGGACGGACGCTCAGATCG
>BEII01000070.1 GCA_002898935.1 bacterium HR32 | reverse complement strand
CCGCTCCACGGTCCGCCGGTCGATCCGCAGCCCGCGGGACCGCTCTGGCCGCACACCGCCGCTGAAGGTGGTGGGGATGTGCAGCAGCTCGTGGATGATCACGCGGTCCTGCTCGTCCTGGGGCAGGCGGTCGAAAGCGGGACACAGGAACTCGACGGCGTAGGCCGCGGGCAAGCCCAGGGCCTGTTGGAACACGGAGGGCAGGCCCCAGATCCGCGCCCACGCGTTGGCCCGGGCGCCGTACAGCCGCAGGCAGTACACGCGACTTGTGTCCACGTGGCCGAAGCCCAGCGCCCGGGCGATGCGCGCCAGCCGCGCGTGAAGGTCAGGAGCCGGCTCCCACCGCATGCGGCCCCTCCCACGCCCTACGGCCCGCCGAACCTCAGCCAGCCCGGGCCCCAGGCCAGCGTGATCGCCCCCGGGACGGCCCATAGCACCGACTTCACGCCTTCCACCGCGTCCCCAGACCGGAACCCCCGGACCGCTTCCACGGCCGGTAGCACGGTAGCCGCGAGGACCAACCACGGCGCGGCCACGGCCAAAGGCCCCGGGACCGGACCGCCCAGCCGGCGGTACACCTCCACCGCGATGGCCACCAGCCAGAAGAACCCGACCGCTGCCCTCATCCGCCCATCAGCAGCCGCCGCATCAGCCGGAGCTGACCGTGGTGGTACGCCCAGTGCTCAAGCGCCCTCACGACCGCGGAGCCCTTGTCCAGCCGCAGCGTCCGGTTGCCTGCCTGCGCTTCCACCACCTCGTCCAAGGCGTGTTCGGGAAGGGACTCCAGGACCTGCCGGGTCTTCGTAGCCACCGCCTCCAGCTCGTGCTCCAGCCAGCGGCGGCTCGTGGGAACGGCGCGGTCGAACTCGGCCTCCCGATCCCGGCGCACGTCCTCCCCGCCCACCACCTGGTGGATCCAGTAACGCTCGGACCCCAAGAGGTGGCGGAGGAGGATCCCGGGCGTGTTCTGCAGCCCTTGCGGCTGAATGTTCAGGGTGGCATCGTCCATGCCTTCGACCGCGGCGAAGGCGTTGCGCCGCGCTTCCTCGAGCCGGTCCACCAGGCGTCCCATGTATCCCATTTTCACACCTCCTGCCGCCTCACGCCCCCACGGGACCTTCGTACACCGCCACGCCCTCCGGACACCAGGGGTGGGCGGGCCATCCCCGGAACGCCTCCGCCTCGGGGGACGTTTGCGGGAGGAAGCACGCCAGTCTTCCCCGCGCCCCGGGGTCCGACCGCACAGCGGCCACCAGCGCCTGCGTCTGCGAGCCCGTCACGGCCGAAACGAGCCGGTCCGGACCCCGCCGCAGAAACAGCACCGCGCCCTGACGGTCCAGCGCCAGCAGCCTGCGCTCCCGGGCCGCGGCCCGGGCCATGGCGGCCTGGAACGCCCGCCACCGCCAGCCCAGGGGCAGTAGCCCCCGGGCATACCTCAGGAGGTGCGACTCAAGGACCGCTGCCGCGGCGCCCGCAGCCTCGGGGGGTACGGGCGGGACGCCCGCAGCCGGGCCGGGGTCACCGTCCACGCGGACCTGGAACCGACAGACCTCGTCCATACGCCGCGTCAGCCACCCGGGCACCCGGTCGGTGGGCGCCGCGCTGCGGAGCAGGGTGACACCGTACGTCCCCAGGAGCCGCGCGGCCTCAGCCACCAGGCGGTCCTCCAGGGCCAAGTCCTCCCCTCGCACGCGCAGGCCCTCGACCCAGCCCTCGTTGGGGCCCACGACGGCCGCGTTCACCGCGCCCACCACCTGGCCCGCGCGTACCGCCACCAGGGTTCGGTGCGGTTCGTCTGCCCAGGCCGTCCACTCCTCCGGCAGGTCGGCTGCGGGGAGTGCGGCGAGCCCTGGGAGGTCCTCGGCCGATGCCTCCCGGATCTCCACAGCGAAAGCAAGGCGCCCGGAGGCGCACCGCCCCGAGCGCCTGGCCGGCCCCGTGGGAGGCCCTACTTCACCTGGGCCTTGAGCTCCTTGCCCGCGGTGAACGCCGGCACCTTGCGCGCGGGGATCTTGATCTTCTCGCCCGTCTGCGGGTTGCGGCCCTCCCGCGCCTTCCGACGCCGGACGGTGAACGTTCCGAACCCCACCAGGGTCACCTTCTCGCCCTTCTTGAGGGCCCCCGTGATCCCGTCCAGGATGGCGTCCAGGGCAGCGCTGGCGTCCTTCTTGCTCAGGCCGGTCTTCGTGGCGACCCGCTCGATCAGCTGCTCCTTGTTCATCGGCTCCTCCCCTCCGTGCGGTGTGTGGTCCGGCCCTTCCGATTCTACGGCCCCGCGGGCGACTCCTCTTCCCCGCGGGCCCAAACCCGCACCGTTCCTGGGGTTCCGGACCCCACGGCGCCTGTAGCTACCGCTCCGCCTCCACCACCGCCACCGCGGACACCCGGTCCCCCGGGTCCAGGCGCATGACCCGCACACCCTGGGCGGAGCGGCCCACGGTGCTGATGTACCGGACCAGCGTCCGGAGGATCTGGCCGGACTCGGTTGCGAGCAGCAGCTCGTCGTCCTCCGCCACCGCCCGCACGGCCACCACCCTGCCGTTCTTGCTGGACAGCCGGATGTTCCGTACCCCGTACCCACCCCGGGCCTGCAGGCGGTACTCCGAGACCGGCGTGCGCTTTCCGTAGCCCAGGTCCGTCACCGTGAGCAGCTCCGGCTTCTCGCTGGCCACCGCCACGCCCACCACCTCGTCCCCGGGCCGCAGCCGGATCCCCACCACCCCCGCGGCCGCGCGGCCCGTCTCCCGCACCCCGGCCTCCTTGAACCGGATGCACTGCCCCTGGCGGGTGGCGAGGATCACCTCCTGCTTGCCGTCCGTGCGCCGCACCCCCACGAGCTCGTCGCCCTCCTGCAGGTGCACCGCCAAGATCCCCGCCCGTTTGGCGTTCACGAACTCCATGAGGCCCGTGCGCTTGACCATCCCCCGCCGGGTGGCCATGAACAGGTACCCCGCGTCCTCGAAAGACCGGATGGGGATGATGGCGTTCACCCGCTCGTTCACCGAGATCCCCACGAGGTTCATCAGGCCGGTCCCCCGCGCGGTGCGGCCGGACTCCGGGATTTCGAAGGCCCGCAGGCGGTACACCTTGCCCCGGTTGGTGAAGAAGAGCAGGTACGCGTGGTTGTGCGTGACCACCACGTGCTCCACGAAGTCCTCCTCGCGGGCCGTGGCGCCCACGATCCCCTTGCCCCCGCGGCGCTGGGCCCGGTAGGTCTCCAGCGGCACCCGCTTCACGTACCCGTGCCGGGTGAGGGTGATGACCACCTCGGAGTCCGGCACCAGGTCCTCCTCCTCGAAGGTGACTTCCTTCCCGGAGACGATCCGGGTCCGGCGGGCGTCCCCGTACTTGGCCTTCACCTCCAGCAACTCCTCCCGCACCACCGCTGCCACCTTCTTGGGGTCCCGCAACACGTCCTGGTAGTACGCGATGGCCTTGAGCAGCTCCCGGTACTCCTCCTCCACCTTGCTGCGCTCCAGGGCCGTGAGGCGCGCGAGCCGCATCTCCAGGATGGCGTCCGCCTGCCGCTCGCTGAGCCCGAACCGCTGCACGAGCCCCGCCCGCGCCGTGGGCACGTCCTTGGCCGCCCGGATGAGCTGGACCACGGCGTCCAGGTGGTCCAGGGCCACCTTGAGCCCTTCCAGGACGTGCGCGCGCTCCTCCGCCCGGGCCAGCTCGAACCGCGTGCGCCGGGTCACCACCTGCCGGCGGTGCTCCAGGTAGTGGACCAGCAGCTCCCGCAGGGTGAGCTGCCGGGGGACCCCGCCCACCAGGGCTAGGAGGATGGCTCCGAAGCTGGTCTGCATCTGCGTGTGTTTGTACAGCTGGTTGAGGACCACCTGGGGGTTCGCCTCGCGCCGCAGCTCCACCACCACCCGGATGCCTTCCCGGTCGCTCTCGTCCCGCAGGTCGCTCACGCCCTGGACCTTCTTGTCCCGCACGAGCTCCGCGATCCGGCTGATGAGCGCGGCCTTGTTCACCATGTACGGCAGCTCCGTCACCACGATGGCCGCCCGGCCGCCCCGCAGTTCCTCCACCGTGGCCTTGGCGCGCATGACGATGGACCCGCGCCCGGTGGTGTACGCCTCCCGGATGCCCTCCCGGCCCAGGATCAGGCCGCCCGTGGGGAAGTCCGGGCCCTTCACCAGGCGCAGCAGTTCGTCGGTGGGGAGGTCCGGGTCGTCCAGCAGGGCCACCAGGGCGTCCACCACCTCGCCCAGGTTGTGGGGCGGAATGTTGGTGGCCATGCCCACCGCGATGCCGGAGGCGCCGTTCACCAGCAGGTTCGGGAAGCGTGCGGGCAGCACCACAGGCTCCCGCCGCGTCTGGTCGAAGTTGGGGACGAAGTCCACGGTGTCCTTGTCCAGGTCCGCCAGCATCTCCATCGCGATCGGCGTGAGGCGCGCTTCGGTGTAGCGCATCTGGGCCGGGGGGTCGTCGTCCACGCTCCCGAAGTTCCCCTGGCCGTCCACGAGCGGGTAGCGCATGACCCACGGCTGTGCCAAGCGGACGAGGGTGGGGTAGATCACCGCCTCCCCGTGGGGGTGGTAGTTGCCGGAGGTGTCCCCGCAGATCTTCGCGCACTTGCGGTACGGCCGGTTGGGCGCCAGGCCCAGGTCGTTCATGGCCACCAGGACCCGGCGCTGCACCGGCTTGAGCCCGTCCCGCACGTCCGGGAGGGCCCGGGACACGATGACGGACATGGCGTAGTCCAGGTACGCCTCCTGCATCTCCCGCTCCACGGGCTTCGGGACGATGCGTTCCTCCATGGGTACGCCTCCGCTCACGGGTTCCTAGATGTCGAGGTTGCGCACCTCGCGCGCGTAGCGCACAATGAACTGCCGCCGCGGCTCCACCTCTTCCCCCATGAGGGTGCGGAAGATGCGGTCCGCCTCCTCCGCGTCCTCCAGCTCCACCCGCACCAGGGTGCGCCGGGCGGGGTCCATGGTGGTCTCCCACAGCTGGTCGGGGTTCATCTCGCCCAAGCCCTTGTACCGCTGGACCTCGCTGTCCTCCCCGAACTCCTTCAGGGTGGCCGCTAGCTCTTCGTCCGAGTACGCGTACCGCTTGCGCTTGCCGTTTCGCACCAGGTAGAGGGGGGGCAGGGCCACGTACACCTTTCCGTGCTCGATGAGCTCCCGCATGTACCGGTAGAAGAAGGTCAGCAGCAGGGTGCGGATGTGCGCGCCGTCCACGTCCGCGTCGGTCATCAGAATCACCTTGTCGTACCGGCGCTTGGCCAAGTCGAACTCCGCGCCGATGCCCGTGCCCAGGGCGGTGATGATGGCCCGGATCTCCTCGTGGTTCAGCATGCGGTCCAGCCGCGCCTTCTCCACGTTGAGGATCTTGCCCTGGATGGGCAGGATGGCCTGGAACCGCCGGTCCCGGCCCTGCTTGGCGGACCCGCCCGCGGAATCGCCCTCCACGATGAATAGCTCGCTGCGCAGGGGATCCCGCTCCGCGCAGTCCGCGAGCTTCCCGGGCAGGGTGCTGACCTCCAGCGCGCTCTTGCGGCGCACCAGGTCCCGCGCCTGCTTGGCCGCCTCCCGGGCCCGCATCGCCTGGATGGCCTTCGCGACGATCCGCCGCGCCTCCGTGGGGTGGGTCTCCAGGTAGTCCCCGAACGTCTCACCCACCACCGACTCCACCAGGCCCTTGACCTCGGTGTTGCCCAGCTTCGTCTTGGTCTGGCCCTCGAACTGCGGGTCGGTCATCTTCAGGCTGATGACCGCGCACAGCCCCTCGCGCACGTCCTCCCCGGCGAGGGAGCCGTCCTGCTCCTTGAGCAGCCCCTGGCGGCGGGCGTAGTCGTTCACCACCCGGGTGAGGGCCGACCGGAAGCCCACCACGTGCATCCCGCCCTCCGTGGTGGGAATGGTGTTCACGAAGGACAGCACGTGTTCCACGTAGCCCTCGTTGTACTGGACAGCCACCTCCACGTCCACGCCGTCGCGCTCCCGCCGCGCGTGGAACGGCGGGTCGTTCAGGACCTTCCGGTGGCGGTTCGCCGCGCGGACGAGCTCCCGCACCCCTCCCTCGTAGCGGAACTCTTCCCGCTGTCCGGTCCGCTCGTCCACCAGGATGAGGCGGAGACCCGCCACCAGGTACGCGAGCTCCTCCAGGCGCTGGCGGACCGTATCGTAGTGGAACTCCGTCTCCACGAAGATCTCCCGGTCAGGCAGGAAGGACACCCGCGTTCCGGTCCCGGACGCCTGACCCACCCGCTCCAGATCCGTGGTCGGCTTACCGCGCTGGTAGCGCTGGCGCCAGCGGTACCCGCCCCGTCGGACCTCCACCTCCAGCCACTCCGAAAGGGCGTTCACCACCGAAACCCCGACCCCGTGCAGGCCGCCGGAGACCTTGTACGCGCCGCCCCCGAACTTCCCGCCGGCGTGCAGGATTGTCAGGACGGTCTCCACCGTGGACTTGCCGGTCTGCGGGTGCACCTCCACGGGGATGCCGCCGCCGTCGTCCACCACCGTGGCGCTCCCGTCCTTGTGCAGGACCACCTCGATTCGGGTGGCGCGGCCGGCCAGCGCTTCGTCCACGCTGTTGTCCACCACCTCGTACAGCAGGTGGTGGAGCCCCGAAGCGCCTGTGCTGCCCACGTACATGCCGGGCCTGCGCCGGACGGCCTCCAGACCCTCAAGGACCTGGATCTGGTGTGCGTCGTATCCGCGTTCGCTCATCTGCGGTCGGCCCTCGGACGCTAGGGTGTCTTCAGAACGCGCATAACAGAAGAAGAATAGCAGCCGATACGGCCGGGGGTCAACCGGCCCTGGTGGGCTCAGGGAGCGGGTTTGCGCCAGATGGCCCGGATGCGGCGAGCACCCTCCGGGCCAAGGTCCTGGGGGAGATGGGGGAGGGGTACACGCCACGCGTGGTCAACACGACGGACCGGGCCCCGCCCCAATGGTGGGCCCTGATGCGGCCCGCGGAGGCCTCCCGCGCGAAGAACGCCTGGTTCGCCTCAGAGCCCTGCAGGAGCCGGGCGTCCAGGATGGCCACTAGCTCCCGCGCCGGCACCACGACCTCGTCGCCGATGTGGACGTACATGGCTACCTGGGTGCCGCACGCACGCGCACCTCGCGCACGCGCTCCGCGCCGAGCGACGCGTTCACCGCCCGCTCGATCTCGCGCGCACGCAAACTCAGTTCCTGGGCCCGGGTGGGGGTAGCCACGTACAGGGTGAGCCGGCCGGACCGGAAGTCCGCCGGGCAAGCCTCTGTGCCCATGCGCCGGGCCACTTCCCTCCACGCCGCGAGCACACCCCCTGCTTCCACCACCCCCGGTGGAGCCACGCGCTCCAGGACGTCCCGCAACCGCCTCACCCTACCCGTACCCCCTCCACCGACACGGCGTGGGCGCCCGGCAAGTCCGACCGGTCGGTTGCGGTCACGAGCACCTGCGGACCGCCCTCCAGCGACCGCAACAGCCGCTGCGCGCGCTCCCGATCCAGCTCCGCCACCACGTCGTCCAGCAGGAGGATCGGATCTTCGCCGAGCTCCGCCCGCACCACCTCAAGCTCCGCGAGCCGCAGGGCCAG
>BEII01000069.1 GCA_002898935.1 bacterium HR32 | reverse complement strand
GGTGGTGCGGTGGGCCATGCGGGAGGACGCGAACGGCCTGCAGCTCCACGCGGAGGTGGTGGGTTCCCGTCTCCGGATCGCGCTGGACGCCCGCGGCCCTGCAGGAGAGGAGCTGGACGGGCTGGACGTGCACGCCCGCGTGGTGGGCTTCCGGCGCGTGCAGGAGGTGCAGCTGCGCCAGACTGCGCCGGGGTGGTACGAGGGGGAGGCGGTGCTCGACGAGAGCGGGACGTACACGGTGGGCCTGAGCGCGTACGACGGGGGGCGGGCAGTGGGGCAGGCCGTGCGACCCGTGGTGATACCCTATCCGCCGGAGCTGCGCGACCTGGAGCCAGACCCCACCTTGCTGGCCCGGGTCGCGGAAGCCGGAGGCGGACGGATGCTGCGCAGCCCGCAGGAATCCCTCGCCCCACCCCGGGACGGCCGCGACTACCGGGACGCCTGGCCACTCGCGACCGCGGGCGCTGTGGCCCTATTCCTCCTCGAGCTCGTGGGCCGGCGCGTGCCCGTAGTCGCCGCGTGGGTACGCCGGTGGGCGAGCGGGCCCGCCCAGCCGTCCGAGGCGGATCGGTGGTACCAGGAGGCGGATCGCTGGAAGGCCCTGGCAGGCCCTCCCCCCGACGCCGACCTGGAGGAGCGGGCGCGCCTGTACATCGCGCGGCTCAAACGCGGCTCCTAGGCGCAAGGGCTCGGCGGTGCGCGCGTCGAACTGCTTCGACGCGCCGGAGGTGGTACATGCAGGCGGACGTGGGCGTGTTCGGCGGTTCGGGGTTCTATCGGTTGCTGGACGATGTCCAGGAGCACCGGGTGGAGACCCCCTACGGCCCGCCCAGCGACGACGTCGCCGTGGGCCGGGTGGGCGATAAGCGGGTGGCGTTCCTGCCCCGGCACGGTCGGCGCCACACCCTCCCTCCCCACCGGATCAACTACCGCGCCAACGTGTGGGCGATGAAGCAGCTGGGTGTGCGCTGGCTGTTCGGGCCGTGCGCGGTGGGAAGCCTGCAGCCACACGTGCGGCCCGGGGACTTCGTCCTGTGCGACCAGTTTGTGGACCGCACGTGGGGCAGGCCCGACACCTTCTACGACGGCCCGGTGACCACCCACGTGAGCGCCGCGGACCCTTACTGCCCCACCCTACGGACGCTGGTGGCGCAGGTGGCGCGCGCGCGGGATCTCCCCCTGCACGAGCGGGGGACGGTGGTGGTGATTCAGGGCCCGCGGTTCTCCACCCGGGCGGAGAGCCGCTGGTTCCGCTCCCAGGGCTGGGAGGTGATCAACATGACCCAGTACCCGGAAGCGCACCTGGCGCGGGAGCTGGGCATCTGCTACGTGAACATCTCCCTGGTGACGGACTACGACGTGGGCGTGGAAGGCGACCCCCACCGCGCGCCGGTGACCGCGCAGGAGGTGGTGGAACAGTTCGCGGCCAACAACGCAAAGCTGCGCGAGTTGATCCTGGACGCGATCCAGCGCTTGCCCCAGACCAACGACTGTCCTCTCTGCCCCCGGGCCCTGGACCGGGCCCGTGTGGGGTGAACTCCCAAACAGGCGAGGTGACGGGATGGCGGGACCGGGAAGCCGAGGACCGGACGCCTCCGGGCGCGCGATCGGGCTCGGGGTGTTCGGGGTGGGCGTGCTGATGTTGCTCTTCGTGTTCTACGTGGCGTACGCCGAGCTCACCGGCAACGCCCTGAACCAGCTGGTGGCGCGGCCCGGCCAGAGCGGGCCGGACCTGGGCGTGGCCCTGGTGCTCGTGCTCAAGGCCATCTTCCTGTTCCTGCTCGGGTACCTGGCCTCTGGCGTGGCGGGACGGGGCATCGGCCTGTACCAGGCCTCCCGGTCCGGGGAGCCCGTGGAGTGAAGCGCGTGGAAGGGCCCGTTGACCTGCGCAGCGACACCGTCACCCAGCCGACCGAGCGGATGCGACAGGCCATGGCCCGGGCCGAGGTGGGGGACGACGTCCTCGGGGAAGACCCCACGGTGGCGGAGCTGGAGGCGGTCGCGGCGCGGATGCTCGGTCACGAGGCCGGGCTGTTCTGCGCGAGCGGAACCATGGCCAACCTCGTGGCCACCCTCACCCACTGCCAGCGCGGGGACGCGGTGTTCGTCGACAGCGAAGCCCACGTCGTGCACTACGAGGCCGGCGGTGCCAGCACCCTGGCGGGCGCAGTCCTGTGGCCGGTGGCAAGCCGCGACGGGCACCTGGGGCCGGACGAGCTGGAGGCGGTGGTGTGGCCGGAGGACCCACACCGCCCGCGGCCGCGCCTGGTGTGGCTGGAGAACACCCACAACCGCCGTGGCGGGATCGCCTACCCGCCAGAGCGGACCGCAGAGACCGCACAGGCGGCACGGCGGTTGGGACTGCGAGTGCACGTGGACGGCGCGCGCCTGTTCAACGCCGCGGTGGCGTTGGGCGTGGCGGCCGCAGACCTCGGGGCGAGGGCGGACAGCGTGATGGTGTCCCTGTCCAAGGGGCTCAGCGCGCCCGTGGGCAGCGTGCTGTGCGGTTCGCGGGCGTTCGTGGAGGAGGCGCGCCGGTGGCGCAAGGCCGTGGGCGGCGGGATGCGTCAGGTGGGTGTGCTGGCCGCCGCGGGGCTCGTGGCGCTGCAGGAGATGGTGGACCGGCTGGCGGAGGACCACCGCCGCGCGCGGGCGCTGGCGGAAGGCCTAGCGGAGTTGCCTGGGGTGTCTGTGGACCCCCGGCGCGTGCACACCAACATCGTGCTGGTGGAGGTGGACGGGGCGCAGGCGGTGGTGGAGGCGCTGCGCCCGAAGGGCGTGCTCGCCCTGGCCCTGGGCCCGCGGACCATCCGCCTGGTCATCCACCGGCACGTGGACGACCGCGGCGTCCAGCGGGCGGTGGTCGCCTTCGCTGCGGTGGTGAGATCCCCGGGCAGCCGGGCAGGCTGAAAAACCCTCGGGGGCAGCAGGAGTTCGACCGCGGTTCGCGTATAACCTACTCAAACTCGAGGAAAGGAGGTACCGAGCCATGGCGGCAAAGAAGGCGGCCAAGAAGGCCACCGCCAAGAAGACCTCCGCCAAGAAGACGGCGAAGAAGACCGCCCGCAAGAAGAAGTAACCACGGGCGGCGTCGAGGTCTCGGGGGCGCCGAACTCCGGCGCCCCCGACGTTTTCGTCAGAAGCGGTACTGCACCCCAAGCCCGTAGGACGGCACCTGCAGCAACCCGCGCACGTGCAGACCGAGAGCCCAGTTGGGAGCCCAGCCGTAGTGGGCGGAGACGTCCAGGGTAGGGCGGTTGAGGTCGTACAGGTCCAGCCGCAACCAGCCGTCCTGCGCGAAGCGGTAGTCGAGTCCTACGCCCACCTGGGACTGGAGGATCCCCGCCCGCCACCCCAGCTGGTCGGACAGCCGGAATCCCACCTGCAGGTTCACGTGGTTCGACTGCCCCACGTCGTGCAGCCCCAGGCGGTAATAGCGCGTGTCGTCTGGCAGGACCCAGAGGTCCAGGTCGTGCCGAAACCGTGTGCGGGTGTCGTAGCCGAGCTCGTACACCAGCCGCAGGCTCGGCAGGAGGGGAACGCCCTCGGGCCCCCGCAGCACCGCGCCGATGCGCTCGATTCCTGCACCTGCCCGTTCGGCCACCTCGCCCACCCGCCGGGCTGCCCCGCCCACCTCCCGTGCGGCCACCTCCGCCTGCTGGACCGCGCGGCGCGCGTCTTGCACGAGACCCCGCACCTCCCGGAGCTGGTCCTCGCGCACCAGCCCTTCCTGGAGGGTACGGGCCATGGCGTCCAGTCGAGCCGCCACCCGCTCCACCGAAGCGGCCGTCCTCCGCACACGGCCCGCGAGTTCGCCCTCTCCGGTGGCCTCCTCCACGAAGCGCCGGACGGTGCTGGAGGTCTCGAGAAGCTCCGCCGACAACGCCGCCAGGGTGCGCGCGGTCTGCCGCACGTCCCGACCCGCAAAGGTCGCCACGACCTCCACCTCGGCTGCCGCCGCTTCGACGTGCGCCGCCGCGGCCGCCAGGGACTCACGGAGGCGCGGGTCGGTGACCACCCGGCGTACGCCGGTCACCGTTGCGTCCAGGTTGGCCACGAGTCCTTCCACGGCCCGCACCGCGCGGCGGACGTCCTGCAAAGCGGAGCGCAGCTCTTGGGCCACCTGGTCCAGCCGGCGGAAGGCCAGGTCCACGGAGGCAGGTGGCTCCCCGGCGACTACCTCACCGGGCTGGAGGGCGTCCGGCCCGGGTCCGGGGACCACCGCGAGGAACCGGTTGCCCAGCAAGGTGGCGGACGCCACGCGAAAGGTCGATCCCCGGGGGATGCGCACCTCCGGCCGGATGCGCACCCGCGCCTCCGCCCGCTGGTCCGCGGTGAGCTCCAGGGACTGGACGGTCCCCACCTCCACGCCCGCCATGCGGACCGCAGTCCCTGGGGCGAGGCCCTCCGCGTCCGTGAACACCACCCGCAGCTCGTAGCCGGGCGGCCGGAAGACCCCGTACCCCAGGAAGACCAGCAGGGCGACCAGCACCGCCGCCGCGACCACCACCAGCAGGCCCACGCGCGCTTCCGGCCTCACGACCGCCCTCCTCCCTGCGTCTCGGACACCGCCGAGCTCTCCAGGAACGCCCGCACCAGAGGGTGCCGGGAGGACCGGATTTCCTCGCGAGACCCCGCCGCCACGATCCGGCCCGCTTCCATGACCGCGATACGGTCGGCCACGGCGAACGCGGTGAGCAGGTCGTGGGTGACGAGCACCGTGGTGGTGCGCGTCCGCTCCCGCAGGAAGGCCATCAGGCGGTCCACGGCGCGCGCGGTGACCGGGTCCAGCCCCGCGGTGGGCTCGTCGTACAACACCACCTTGGGACCCAAGACCAGGGCCCGCGCGATGCCCACCCGCTTGCGCATCCCGCCGCTCAACTCGCCCGGCAGCAGGTCCTGTGTTCCCGCCATGTCCACCAGGTTCAGCATCTCGGCCACGATCTCCTGGACGCGTTCTTCGGCTAGCCGCCGGTGGCGCCGCAGCGGGAAGGCCACGTTCTCGCCCACGGTGAGGGAGTCGAACAGCGCGCCGCCCTGAAACACCACACCCATCTGGGACCGCACGGACCGCAGGGTGGCAGGGTCCATGCGGTGCACGGCGACGCCGTCCAGCCGCACCTCCCCGCGGTGCGGCACGAGCAGGCCGACCACGTGCTTAAGGAACACCGTCTTTCCGCAGCCGCTCGGTCCCAGGATCGCCAGGGCCTCCCCGGGCTCGACTCGCAGGGACACCCCGTGCAGCACCTCCCGGCCGCCGAGCCGCGCGTGCAGGTCGTCCACCTCGATCCGGCCCTCGAGCTCCACGGCCTCAGAAGAGGAGCACGTCCAGGAAGTAGTTGGCCGCCAGGACCCACGCGATGGCGCCCACCACGGCCCCCGTGGTGGCGCGGCCCACGCCCGCAGCACCGCCGGAGGCGCGCAGGCCCTTGTGGCACGCCACGAGCGCCACCAGGAACCCGAAGGCCGCGGCCTTCACAAGCCCGCCCAGCACGTCGTGCAGGTCCAGGAACTGCCGCACGGACTGCAGGTAGGTCGTCCCCGGCACCCCGGCGAGCACGCTGACCGCGTACCCGCCCACCGACCCCACCGCGTTCGCGAGGAGCACGAGGGCGGGCAGCATGGACACCAGCGCCAGGGTGCGGGGCACCACGAGGAACTCCACGGGGTCTACCCCCATCACGGTCAGGGCGTCCACCTGCTCGGTCACCACCATGGTTCCGAGCTCCGCGGCAAACCCCGCGCCCACGCGGCCCGCCACGGTCACCGCGGTGAACACCGGTGCGGCCTCCCGGGCCATGGACACCGCGATCAGCCCGCCCACGAACCCCTCCCCGCCCAGGCGCAGCAGCTGGCTGGAGGTCTGGTAGGCCAGCACCATCCCGGAGAACAGGCCGGTGAGCAGCACGATGGGCACCGAGTCGGCGCCGGCGCGGCTCATCTGCAGCACGGTCTCCCGCGCCTCCCACCGCAGCCGCGCCAGGCTGCGTCCCACGCGGGCCAGAAGGCGTGCCGCGGCCCCGGCCTCCTCCAGGCGGCTCAGGGTCCAGGACCCCACCCGTTCCAGCGTCGCGTTGACGGACATCCCCCACCGTGTTATGGTGACAGGCGCCAAAGCAGAAGCGCCACGCTTCTCACCCGGCGGCTCCGCCAGCCGGGTCCTGGGTCGACGGTCCGCGGGCGTGGAGGATGGCTTCTGCGCCCGCCTTCATTTTCCTGGCGCGGCGGGGCGCCGGAGGAGGGATAGCATAGAGCGCGAGCCGAGGGTGAACGAGCGCATCCGCATCCGCGAGGTGCGTCTCATCGGGACGAACGGGGAACAGCTGGGGATCGTGCCCGTCCCCGAGGCCCTGCGGAGGGCGCGGGAGCTGGGACTGGATCTGGTGGAGGTAGCACCCACCGCGAGCCCGCCCGTGGCGAAGATCATGGACTACGGGCGGTACAAGTACGAGCAGAGCAAGCGGGACCGCGAGGCCCACCGCAAGCAGCGCGGCTCGGACGTCAAGCGCATGCGGATGACGCCCAAGATCGGCGACCACGACTTCCAGACGAAGGCGAAGCTCATCTACGGGTTCCTGCAGGAAGGGCACAAGGTGAAGGTGGAGATGTGGTTCCGGGGCAGGGAGATGGCGCACCCGGAGCTGGGACGGCAGATCCTGGACCGGTTGGCGGAGTACGTGTCGGAGATCGCACACGTGGAGCGGCCCCCGGCCATGGAGGGCCGCAACATGGTCATGGTGCTGAGCCCTGCGCGGCGGTAGGAGGCGGGTCATGCCGAAGGTGAAGACGCACCAAGGGACGCGCAAGCGCATCCGGGTGACGGGCGGCGGCAAGCTGCTGCGCGGCCGCCAGGGCGGCGGCCACCTCAAGCAGAAGAAGAGGCCCCGGCGGCGGCGGGACCTGGACCGTCGGGTGCGGGTGGCACCGCAGGACGTGGCGCGGCTGCGGCGCCTGTTGCCCTACGACTGAGGAGGTCGGCCATGGCGAGGGTCAAGCGCGGCAAGACGACCCGGGCGCGCCACAAGAAGATCCTCAAGCTAGCGAAGGGCTTCTGGGGTAAGAAGAGCCGGTGGTTCAAGCTGGCGAACCAGTACGTCATCCGCGCCTTGGCGGCCGCCTACCGCCACCGGCGGCAGCGCAAGCGGGACTTCCGCCGGCTGTGGATCGCGCGGATCAACGCCGCGGCCCGACAGCACGGCCTGTCGTACAGCCGGCTCATCCACGGGCTGCGCCGCAACGGGATCGCCATCAACCGCAAGGTGCTGGCGGACCTCGCGGTCCGTGACCGGGAGGCGTTCGCGGAGATCGTACGCCGCGCCACCGGGACCGAGTAGGCGGCAGGTCCGGGGCCATCCCCGGCGGTGATCACAAGTCCCCGCAACCCACACATCCAGAGCCTGCGGGCGCTCGCCCGGCGGAAGGACCGCACCGAACATGGCCGCGCGGTGGTCACGGGCGTGGGGCTGGTGGACGCCGTGCTGCGGTATGGGGCCGGGGTGGAGGAGGTCCTGGCGCTAGCGGACCCGGGGCCGGGCCGTGCGGTGGTGGAGGAAGCCCACCGCCGTGGCATCCCCGTGCGCT
>BEII01000068.1 GCA_002898935.1 bacterium HR32 | reverse complement strand
TACTCGGACGCCTTCCGCCGGGAGGGCAGGTGCATGCCCGGCGGCTTCGCCCGCTTGACCACCGGGCACTTGTCCGTGTAGCACTTGTCGCCCTTCAGGTACAGCTTCAACCCCTCGCGGCGGCACAGGCGGCACACCGCGTCGTGGTACCGTCCCATGGACTGCTCCCTCCGTTCCGGCAGCACCCGGAAGGCGCGCTTCCGGGACCCCGCCTCTCAGCCGGATTGCGGGATGTCGCTGTGTGCCCCGGCTAGACGCGCCGGCGCTTCGGGGGCCGGCACCCGTTGTGGGGGACCGGCGTCACGTCCTTGATCAGGCTGATGTCCAGCCCCGCGGCCTGCAGGGACCGGATGGCCGCCTCGCGGCCCGGCCCCGGCCCCTTCACGTACACCTCCACCTGCCGCACCCCGTGCTCCATGGCCTTGCGGGCCGCGGCCTCCGCGGCCAGTCCCGCGGCAAAGGGCGTGCCCTTCCGCGAGCCCTTGAACCCCTGGGTGCCCGCGCTGGCCCAGGACAGCACGTTCCCCTGGGGGTCGGTGATGGTCACGATGGTGTTGTTGAACGTGGACTGGATGTGGGCGTGCCCCAGGGGCACGTTCTTCCGCTCCCGCCGGCGCGTGCGGCCCTTCTTCGCCATCCTCTACTACCCTCCTCACTTCTTCGCCACGGCCCGCTTCTTGATCCCCACGGTCTTCCGGGGTCCCTTGCGCGTCCGCGCGTTGGTCCGGGTGCGCTGGCCGCGGACCGGCAGGCCCCGCTTGTGCCGCAGGCCCCGGTAGCAGCCGATGTCCACCAGGCGGCGGATGTTCATGGCCACCTCGCGGCGCAGGTCTCCCTCCACCCGGTACTGGCGCTCCACCACGTCCCGCAGCCGGCTCACCTCGTCCTCGGTGAGGTTCCGCACCCGGGTCTCGGGGCTCACCCCGGCCCGCAGGAGGATCTCGTACGCCCGGGACCGCCCCACGCCGTAGATGTACGTGAGCGCCACGTCCACCCGCTTGTCCCGCGGCAGGTCTACGCCCGCGATCCGCGCCATCGCCGCCTCCCGGTTACCCTTGCTTCTGCTTGTGCTTCGGGTTCTCGCAGATCACCCGCACCCGGCCGTGCCGGCGGACGATCTTGCACTTCTCGCACATCCTCCGCACCGACGCGCGCACCTTCATGGCCCTCACCTCGCTACCGGTACCGGTACGTGATGCGGCCCCGGGTGGGGTCGTAGGGCGACAGCTCCACCTTCACCCGGTCCCCCGGGGAGATCCGGATGAAGTGGATGCGCATCTTGCCCGAGATGTGAGCCAGCACCCGGTGCCCGCTGGGAAGCTCCACCCGGAACATCCCGTTGGGCAGCACCTCCACCACCGTGCCCTCCACCTCGATGGCCGCTTCCTTTTTCGCCGTCATCCCTCCCCAACCTCGGCCGCACGAACTTTTATCTTACCAGGGATTCTCCCCGTCGTCTAACAGGGTCAGGATCTCGTACCCGTCCTCCGTCACCGCCACCGTGTGCTCGAAGTGCGCGGAGGGCCGGCGGTCCGCGGTCCGGACCGTCCACCCGTCCCCGTCCACCACCGCGCGCCACGTGCCCTCGTTCACCATGGGTTCCACGGCCAAGACCATGCCGGGCCGCAGGGCGAGGCCCTTGCCAGGCTTCCCGAAGTTCGGGACCTGAGGGTCCTCGTGCAGGGACCGGCCCACGCCGTGCCCCGCGAACTGCCGTACCACGGAGTACCCGTGGGCCTCCACGAAGGACTGGATGGTCCACCCCACGTCACCGAGGCGGGCGCCCGGGCGGACCGCCTCGATCCCGCGCATGAGCGCCTCCTCCGTCACCTGTACGAGGCGTCGAAGCCTCGCTGGGATGGACCCCACCGGGAAGGTGGCCGCCACGTCGCCGTGGTAGCCGTCCACGAGCGCGCCCAGGTCCACCTTCACCAAGTCGCCTTCCCGCAGCACGCGGCGGCCGGGGATCCCGTGCACGATCTCGTCGTTCACCGAGATGCACGCACTCGCCGGGAATCCCCGGTAGCCGAGGAAGGACGGCACCCCGCCCCTGGACCGGATGGCCTCCGCTGCCACCCGGTCCAGGGCCTCGGTGGAAACCCCAGGGCGGACCGCCCGGCCCACCTCGCGGAGGGCCAGGGCAGCCACCCTCCCCGCCCGCCGCATGCGCGCAAGCTCCGAAGGGCTCTTGACGAACACTCCCGCCACGGGCACGGCTAACGGACCTCCACCAGGTGTCGCAGGACTGCCTCGACGGCCTCGGCCACCGCGTCGGGGTCCTGCGAGCCGTCCACGGAGTGCAACAGGCCCCGCGCGCGGTAGTATTCCACCACCGGCGCCGTCTGCTCCGCGTACACCGCCAGCCTGCGGCGCACGGTCTCCGGTCGGTCGTCCTCCCGCTGGACCAACGGGCTCCCGTCCGCGTCGCACACGCCCGGCGTGCGGGGAGGGCTGTAGGACTCGTGGAACACCCGGCCGCAGGCCGGGCAGGTCCAGCGCCCCGCGAGCCGCCGGACCACGGTCTCCTCGGGGACCTGGAACAGCACCACGGCATCCAGCCGGCGGCCCAGGCGCCGGAGGAGGTCGTCCAACCCTTCCGCCTGCGCCAGCGTGCGGGGGAAGCCGTCCAGGACGAACCCGCGCTCCGCGTCCGGCCTGCGCAGGCGGTCCTCCACCACCGCCAGCATGACGTCGTCGGGCACCAGCTCGCCCAGCTCCACGTACGCGCGGGCCCGCTGTCCCAGCTCGCTTCCGGAGGCCATGGCCTCGCGGAGCATGTCGCCGGTGGCCACCTGGGGGATCCCGTAGCGGTCTGCGAGCCGACGTGCCTGCGTGCCCTTGCCCGCACCCGGGGGGCCGAGGAAGACCACCCTCACCGCATGAACCCCTCGTAGTGCCGCATGAGCACGTACGCCTCCAGCTGCTTCATGGTCTCCAACGCCACGCCCACCACGATCAGCAGGGAGGTCCCGGCCAGGTACAGGGTCAGGCCCGCGCTCTGGCGGAACAGCAGGGGAAACACCGCGATGGCCGCCAAGAACAGAGCACCCACGAAGGTGAGCCGCTCCGTGACCTTCGCGAGGAACTCGCTGGTGGGCCGGCCCGGGCGGATGCCGGGGATGAAGCCCCCGTACTTCTTGATGTTTTCCGCGATCTCGTCCGGGTCGAACTGCACCGCGGTGTAGAAGTACGTGAACAGCACGATGAGGACCGCGTACAGGGCGGTGCCGAGCGGGTGCTGGCCCGGCTGGAGTCGGTTGCCCCACTCCACGAGAGGCTCCCACCGCACGAAGGACGCCACCGTGGCGGGGAACTGCAGCACGGAGATGGCGAAGATGATGGGGATGACCCCCGCCTGGACGATCCGCAGGGGGATGTGCGTGGTCTGGCCGCCCAGAACGCGGCGGCCCACCACGCGCTTGGCGTACTGCACGGGGATCCGCCGCGAGGCCTGGGTCACCAGCACCACGGCCACGATGCTGGCCAGGACGATGGCCACGTCCGCCAGCAGCCACCCCACCGAGGTGGTGCCCACCCGGACCTGGGCCACGGTGGCCGCCAGCTGCTGGGGGATCCGGGCCACGATGCCGCCGAAGATCAACAGCGACACGCCGTTTCCGACCCCGTGCTCGGTCATCACCCCGCCCATCCACGTGAGCACCATGGACCCCGCCACCAGCGTGGACAGGATCAGGGCCCAGTTGAGCGGGCTGAAGTCGGTGATGGCCCGCCCCTGGGAGAACGCCTGGATGAGCCCCGCCTGACCCCAGCCCTGTAGTACGGCGAGCGGGATCGTCAGGTACAGGGTGTACCAACCGATCCGCCTACGGCCGGCTTCGCCTTCCTCCTGCGCCATCTTCTTGAGGTTCGGGAAGGCCACCTGGAGGAGGCTCATGATGATGGACGCGGTGATGTACGGGATCACGCCCAGCGCGAAGATGGAGAAGTTCTCCAGCGCACCGCCCACCAGCAGGTTCAAAAACCCGAAGGCAGTGCCCGCCGCCGCCTGCTCGAACTGCGTCCTCACGGCCTCGACGTTGACCCCAGGGACCGGCAGGTGGGCACCCATCCGGAACAGGGCCAGCATGGCGGCGGTGAACAGTAGCCGCCGCCGGAGCTCGGGAATCCGGAAGGGGTTGGCGATCCCTCCGATCACCGGATCACCTCCGCGCGTCCGCCCGCGGCTTCGATGGCCGCCCGGGCAGAGGCGCTGAAGGCGTGGGCTCGCACGGTGAGGGGGTGGGCGAGCTTGCCGGGCCCCAGGACCTTCACCGGGCCCGGGCGGCGGACCAGCCCGGCCTGCCGCAGCGCCTCCGGCGTGACCTCGCTTCCGGGCCCGAACCGCGCGAGCCGCGAGACGTTGACCTCCACATAGCCCGGCCGCGGACGGCCGCCCGTGTGGGAGCTCCCGTACGCCCGTACGCCGCGCTGGAAGGGCAGCCGCTTGCCCAGAGGGGTCTGGCCGCCCTCGAAGCCCGGCCGCGGGCCCTTTCCGCTGCGGGCCTTCTGCCCCTTGACCCCTCGGCCGGAGTACGTGCCCCGGCCCGAGCCGAGACCCCGGCCCACCCGCCTGCGGCGTCTGCGCGCGCCCGCAGGCGGCGCGAGCTCACCGATCCGCAGTGGCATCGCCCTTCCCTCCTCCCGGCAGTTGCCCTTCCGGCGTGACCTCCACCAGGTGCGCCAGTCGCCGGATCAGACCCTCCACCTCGGGCCGCAGCGGCCGGACCACAGACTGCCCTAGGCGCCGCAAGCCCAGAGTGGCCGCCGCCGCCCGCTGCTCCGGCTTCGTGCCGATCAGGGACCGCCTGAGGGTGATCCGCACCACGGCTAGGCTCCCACCGCCCGACGGACCGCCAGGTCCGCCACGGCCTTGCCCCGGACGCGCGCGACCTCCTCCGGGGTCTGCAGCTCCAGCAGGCCGGCCAGGGTGGCCCGGGTCAAGTTGATCGGGTTGCTGCTGCCCAGGGACTTGGTGAGCACGTCCCGGATCCCGGCCGCCTCCACCACGGCCCGCACCGCCCCGCCTGCGATCACGCCCGTCCCCTCGCTGGCGGGCTTCAGGAGGACCCGGGCGGCACCGAACCGTCCGACCACTTCGTGGGGGATGGTGGTACCCTGGCGCGGGATCCGCCACAAGTTTTTCTTGGCGTCCTCCACGGCCTTGCGGATGGCGTCCGGCACCTCCGCGGCCTTGCCGAGCCCGACGCCCACCGTACCCTGCTCGTCGCCCACCACCACGAGGGCGCTGAAGTTGAACCGCTTGGCGCCCTTGGTCACCTTCGCGACACGGTTGATGGACACCGTCTTCTCGAAGGTCAGGTTCACCTCGTTGGGGCTTGCCCGTTCCGCCATCCCAGCCTCCTAGAACTCCAGACCGCCCTCCCGCGCACCCTCCGCCAGGGCGCGGACCCGTCCGTGGTACGCGTACCCGCCCCGGTCGAACACCACCCGCACGATGCCCTTCTCCCGCGCCCGCTGGGCCAGCACCCGGCCCACCACCCGGCTCTGCTCCACCCGCCGCAGCCCCTGCACCTGACTGGCGATCTCCGGTTCCCGCGTGCTGGCCGCCACTAGGGTGCGACCCTGCTGGTCATCGATCACCTGGGCGTAGATGTGCTTGAGGCTCCGGAACACGCTGAGCCTCGGCCGGTCCGCAGTCCCCACCACCCTTCGGCGCAGCCGCAGGTGGCGCACGCGCCGCCGTTCGTCCCGACTCTCCTGCAACACCATACGGTCCTCCCGGGCCTACTTCTTGCCCGCCGCCCGGCCCGCCTTGCCCGGCCGCAGCCGCAGCGCCTCCCGGGCGTAGCGGATCCCCTTCCCCTTGTACGGGTCAGGCGGCCGCACCGCCCGCACCTTGGCGGCTAACTGGCCCACCAGTTCCTTGTCCAGGCCCCGCACCACCACCCGGTTGGGCTGTGGGACCTCGAAGGTGATCCCCGGTGGAGGGTCCAGCTCCACGGGGTGGGTGTAGCCCACCTGGAGCACCAGACGGTCGCCTTGCTTGGTGGCGCGGTAGCCGGTGCCGTGGATCTCCAGCTCCACGGAGAAGCCCTCCGTGACCCCGCGGACCATGTTGTTCACCAGGGCCCGGGTGAGCCCGTGCAGGGCACGGTGGTGCCGCAGGTCCGTGGGCCGGCGGACCACCACCGTCCCGTCCTGCACCTCCACCCGCAGGTCAGGGTGGAAGGTCCGCTCCAGCTCGCCCTTTGGACCCCGCACCCGTACCCGGGGGCCGTCCACGGTCACCTCCACCCCCGGGGGAATCGCCACCGGCATCCGGCCGATCCGACTCATGGCTACACCCCTACCACACGTAACAGAGGACTTCCCCGCCCACGCCCAGGCGCCGCGCCTGGCGATCCGTGAGGATGCCGCGGGAGGTGGAGAGGATAGCGACCCCCAGGCCGCCCCGCACCCGGGGGATGGCCTCGCGGCGGACGTAGACCCGCAGGCCAGGCTTGCTGACCCTCCTCAGGCCGCGCAGCACCCGCTCGCGCTTGGGGCCGTACTTGAGGACGATCCGCAGGGTGCCCTGCGGGCCGTCGGAGGTGAGCTTCCAGTCGTGGATGAAGCCCTCCTCCTTTAGGATCCGGGCGATCTCCACCTTCAGCCGGGACGCGGGGACGCTGACCTGGTCGTGGCCCGCGGCGTTCGCGTTCCGGATCCGGGTCAGCATGTCCGCGATCGGGTCCGTGATGGTCCCCATGCGCACCCTCCCCGCCCTACCAGCTGGCCTTGGTCATCCCGGGGATCTCCCCGCGGTACGCCAGCTCCCGCAGGCAGATCCGGCACAGGCGGAACCGGCGGAACACCGCCCGGGGCCGGCCGCACCGCTCGCACCGGGTGTACGCCCGCACCCGGAACTTCGGGGTCCGCTTCCACTTCTCCAGCAGCGCCTTCTTCGCCATGGTCCCCTTCCTACGCGGCGGCGGACTCGCGCTCGCGGAACGGCATGCCGAGCAGGCGCAACAGCTCCCGCGCCTCCTCGTCCGTCCGCGCCGTGGTCACGATGGCGATGTCCATGCCGCGGATCTTGTCCACCTTGTCGTACTCGATCTCGGGAAACACCAGCTGCTCCCGCAGCCCGATGTTCAAGTTGCCCCGCCCGTCCAGCTGTCGCTCGGAGATCCCCCGGAAGTCCTTGATCCGGGGCAGGGCCACGTGGATCAGCTTGTCCAGGAACTCGTACATGCGCCGGCCCCGCAGGGTCACGTACACCCCGATGGGGGCCCCCTTGCGCAGCTTGAAGGCAGCGATGGACTTGCGGGCCCGCGCCACCACGGGCCGCTGCCCCGTGATGGCCACCAGGTCCTCCACCGCCCGGTCCACCTGGCGCGGGTCCTGGGCGCCGGCGCCCACCCGCATATTCACCACCACCTTCACCAGGCGCGGCACCTGCATGGGGTTACGGTACCCGAACCGCTCCCGCAGGGCCGGCACCACCTCCCGCTCGTAGCGCTCCTTCAGCCGTGGCGTCATCCTCTCGCCCTCACTTGTCCAGGACCTCGCCGGACCGCTTGGCGTACCGGACCCGACGGCCGTCGCCCAGCACCCGGACGCCCACCCGGGTGGGGTCCTTGGTCTCCGGGTCCACCAGCATCACCTT
>BEII01000067.1 GCA_002898935.1 bacterium HR32 | reverse complement strand
ATGGTGCAGATCCTGGAGGGGGAGTACAAGGTGGTGTGGCCCTTCGACGTGGCGGAGGCGGAACTCGTGTGGCCTGCACCCCCTTGGGACCGGCGGTAGCGACGAGCGGGTCGCCCTAGGACGATGGAGCTGGTGTGGCACGCCGCGGTGAGCGGGGCGGTGCTGGGGCTGGTGTACGCCCTGGTCTCCCTCGGGCTGTCCCTCATCTGGGGCGTGATGGACGTCGTCAACCTCGCCCACGCCGAGTACCTCATGCTGGCCATGTACGCCACCTACTGGCTGTGGGCGCTCGGGAAGGTGGACCCCCTGGCGGCGGTACCCGTGGTGGTGCCGGTGTTCTTCGGCTTCGGGTGGTTGACCTACCAGTTGCTGGTGCGGCGCATCGTGCGGGCGCCGGTGGCCGCCCAGATCTTCGCCACCTTCGGCTTGTTGTTCGTGCTGCGCTACGCGGCCTTCGCGGCCTTCGGCCCCAACGTCTACGGGGTCTGGCGGCTCGGGGAGGGGACGGTGAGCGTGCTGGGCGTCCCCGTGGCCACCTCCAAGGCGGCCGCCGGGGTGGTGTCGCTGGCGGCCTTCCTGGGGCTGTCGGCCTTCCTGCGCTTCACGAAGGCGGGCAAGGCGCTGCAGGCGGCGGCGCAGAGCCGGGAGGTGGCCCTGTCCCTCGGCATCCCCGTGGACCGCATGTACGCCCTCAGTTGGGGCATCGGGATCGCGAGCGTGGCGCTGGCCGGGGCTCTGCTCATCCCCTTCTACCAGGTGTCGCCTACCATCGGCGACGCCTTCCTGCTGGTGGCCTTCGCGAGCGTGGTGCTGGGTGGGTTCGGCCGCGTGGACGGTGCCCTGGTGGGCGGGCTGTGCATCGGGCTGTTGGAGAACTTACTGGGCACGCTGCTCTCGCCCACCCTCAAGCTGCTGTTCGTGTTCGCCGTCTTCGTCCTCATGCTCCTCGTGCGGCCGCAAGGGCTCTTGGGGGAGCCGGGCCGATGAGGCGGGCTGCGGCGTGGCTCCTCCCCGCCGCGGTGGTGGCCGTGCCGCTGTGGGTGCGGGACAGCTTCTTCCTGAACGCCATGATTCACGTGTTCCTCTTCGGGGCCGCGGCGCAGGCGTGGAACCTGCTCGGCGGCTACGCGGGCCAGATCTCCTTCGGCCACGCGGCCTTCTTCGGGATCGGGGCCTACGCCACCGCGTGGCTGCTGAGCCACCACGGGCTTTCACCGTGGGCCGGCCTGTGGGTGGGCGCGGCCCTGGCCGCGTGCGCGTCCTTGCTGGTCGGCTACCCCACCTTCCGCCTGCGGCGCCACTTCTTCGCCCTGGCCACCCTGGCGCTCGCGGAGATCGTGCGGATCTCCTTCCTGAACTGGGAGGTGGTGGGCGCGGCCACGGGCCTCTACCTGCCCCTCGGCTACCGCAACCGGTTCGAGTTCCTCATGTGGGACGCCAAGGCGCCGTACTACTGGACGGCCCTCACGGCGTTCGCGCTGGCCACCGGGGTGGTGTGGGTGGTGGACCGGCACCGGGCGGGCCGCTACCTGCGGGCGGTGGAGCAGGACGAGGACGCCGCGGAGATGCTCGGGATCCCCACTCGGCGGTACAAGCTGTACGCCATGGGCCTGAGCGCCGCCCTCACCGCCCTCTGCGGGGGGCTGTACGCTCTGTACGTCCTGTACATCGACCCCTACAACGTGATGGCGAGCCGCATCTCGCTACTGGTGGTGGTGATCGCGTTGATCGGTGGGCGAGGCACGGTGTGGGGCCCGGTGCTGGGGGCACCCTTCGTCGTGCTGCTGAACGAGTACACCCGCGCGTGGTTGGGTGGAGCCGGCTCGGGCGCGGACTTCATCCTGTTCGGGCTGGTGGTGGTGCTGCTGTCCCTGTACCAGCCGAGGGGGTTGGTGGGGCTGCTGGCCAAACCCGCCCGGCCGGTTCCCGTAGCCGTGGCCGGAGCGGGCGCGGAGGCGCCCGAGCCTCCTCCCACCGCGCCCCGGGAGGAGGTGGTGCTGGAGATCCGAGACGTGCGGAAGTCCTTCGGGGGGGTCCAGGCGGTGCGGGGGGTGAACTTGTCGGTGCGGCGAGGCGAGATCCTGGGCCTCGTGGGGCCGAACGGGGCGGGGAAGTCCACTCTGTTCGACTGCCTCACGGGGTTCGTCCGGCCCGACGCGGGGTCCGCACGGCTGCGCGGCAGGCCCCTGCTGGGGCTAGCGCCCCACCGGGTGGCGTGGGCGGGGCTCGGGCGGACCTTCCAGGCCATCCGCGTGTTCCCGGAGCTATCGGTGTGGGACAACGTCCTGTGCGGGGCCGAGCACCGGGGCGAGTCCTTGTGGGAGGCGACCGCGGGCGAGGCGCCTCGCGCGGTGCAGGACCGCGCCACGGCGCTGCTGCGGTTCTTTGGGCTGTGGGAGGCACGGGACCGGCCCGCCGGTGAGCTGTCCTACGGCCAGCAGAAGCTCCTGTCCCTGGCCATGGTGGTGCTGCGGGAACCGGAGGTGGTGCTGCTGGACGAGCCTGCGGCGGGTGTGAACCCGGTACTCGTGGAGGAGATGGGCAGGCACCTGCGGGCCCTGAACGCCGCGGGGCTCACCTTCGTGGTCATCGAGCACAACATGGAGTTCGTGATGCGGACTTGTCACCGGGTGGCCTTCATGGCCGAAGGGCAGGTGGTGACCGCCGGCCGCCCCGAGGAGGTGCAGCGGGACCCGCGGGTGCTGGAGCTCTACTACGGCCGATGACGGAGCTTCTGGACGTCCGGGATCTGCACGCGGGGTACGACCGCCGCGAGGTGCTACGCGGTGTGGACGTGTCCGTGGGGCCCGCCGAGGTCGTGGTGATGATCGGACCGAACGGCGCGGGGAAGTCCACCCTGCTGCGGACGGTCTTCGGCTTCCTCCGGCCTACCCGCGGACAGGTGGTGCTGGCCGGGGAGCCCATCGGAGGGCTCGAGCCTCCGGAGGTACTCCGGCGGGGCGTGTGCTACGTGATGCAGGGCTACAGCGTGCTCCCCAACCTGAGCGTGTACGACAACCTCCTGCTGGGTGCGTACGTCCGGCGCGACCGGCGGGTCCGGGAAGACGTGGAGCGGGTCCTGGACCGGTTCCCGGTGCTGCGGGAGCGCCGACGGCACCCCGCGCGGGTGCTGAGCGGTGGGGAGCGCCGCATGCTGGAGCTGGCCCGGGTGCTGCTCCTCTCTCCCAAGCTCGTGCTGCTGGACGAGCCGACCCTGGGCCTCGCCCCCTCGGTGGTGGATCAGGTGTACGGAATGGTCCGCGAGCTCCGGGCGCAGGGCATCGCGTTCTTTGTGGTGGAGCAGAACGCCCGCACCGCCCTGCGGAACGCGGACCGGGCGTACGTCCTGGAGCAGGGCCGGGTCCGGTTCGAAGGCCGCGGGGAGGAGATCCTCCATCACCCGGAGGTACAGCGCGCGTACCTGGGCGCGGCCGCTAGCCCTCCAGCGGCGCCAGGCGCGCCACCTCCTCCACCTCCTCCGGGGTGAGCTCCCACTCTGCGGCCCGGGCGTTGGCCTGAACCTGTTCAGGCGAGGTGGCGCCCGCGATCACCGTGCACACCATGGGACGGGCCAACAGCCAGGCGACGGCCAGCTCCGACAGGGTGCGCTCCCGCTCCCTTGCCCACCCCTCCAGGCGGCGCACCACCTCGAAGTTCCGCGGGGTGGCGAACCGCTCTCGCATGTGCGGGAGCTGCGCGAACCGCGTGCCGGGCGGTGGCGGCTCCTGTTCCCGGTACTTGCCCGTGAGCAGGCCGCCGGCCAGCGGGAAGTACGGGATCACCCCGACCCCGAAGGCCTGGCACGCGGGCAGAAGTTCCCGCTCCACCGCACGGTTGAGCAGGCTGTACTCGGGCTGCACCGTGACGAACGCCGGCCAGCCGCGGCGGTCCGCGATCCACAGGGACCACACGAGCTGCCAGGCGGCGAAGTTGGAGCACCCGACGTAGCGGGCTTTCCCTTGGCGCACCACGTCCGCGAGCGCCTCCAGGGTTTCCTCCAGCGGGGTGTTGGGGTCCCACCGGTGGACCTGGTAGAGGTCCACGAAGTCGGTCCCCAGCTTGCGCAGGCTGGTCTCGATGCCCGAGAGCACCCGCGCCCGGGAGGCGCCGCGCTGGTTGGGCCCCGGCCCGAGCTCCCAGCCCACCTTGGTAGCGATCACCGCTTCGTGCCGGCGGCCCCGCAGGGCCCGGCCCAGGTACTCCTCCGAGCGCCCCTGGCCGTAGCTGTCCGCGGTGTCGAAGAAGGTGATCCCGCAGTCCAGCGCCGCGCGCACCACGCGCTCAGTACCCTCCGCGTCCACGGTGCGGCCGAAGTTGTTGCACCCGATCCCCACCACGGACACTTCCAGCCCAGAACGCCCCAGCCGTCGGTACTTCATGGACACCTCCTGAGCAGCGGCAGGTACCGAGATTCCCCGTTGGAAGTTCAACTCCTCCCGCAGGGATGGCCTGACGCGCCCGCGAAAGGTACCGGTGGTGTCGGCGGACGTGCTGCTCGTACTCTCCGACACCCGGCTCCGGGCCTTCGCCCTGGCACAGCTGCAGGAGGACGGCTACCGCGTGGTGGCGCTGCCCGCGCTCGGTCCGGCCCGCGGCCTGTTGCGGGCCGGAGGGCGGCCGGCGGTGGCGGTGGTGGACTTGGCGGACCTGTCCGACGAGGACGTGCAGGAACTGCTGGGCGCCGGAGTGGCGCTGGTGGCGGTGGCGGGTGCGGTGGACCGGGTGCGGGCGCAGCGCCTCGGTGTCCGTCACGTGCTGGCCAAGCCGGTGACCGTGGGCCAGGTGGTGGACCGAGTGCGGGAACTCCTGCCGCCTGCGGGCCGGCCGGCGTAGGAGGTGGCCGTGCCGAAGTTCAGCCCCAACCTGAGCATGTTGTTCAGCGACCGCCCGTTCCTCCACCGGTTCGAGGCTGCGGCGCGCTGTGGCTTCTCGAGGGTCGAGTTCCAGCTCCCGGAAGCGGCTCCGGACGAAGTCGCCCGCGCCCTGCGGGAGACGGGGCTGCAGTTGGTCCTCTTCAACCTGCCCGCCGGGGACTGGGCCCGCGGGGAGCGCGGCATCGCCGCAGACCCCGCCCGGCGCTCGGAGTTCCGCGAGGGCGTGCGGGAAGCCGTGGAGCGGGCCCGCCGCTGGGGGTGTCCTCGCCTCAACGCCCTCGCGGGCCGGCGGAGGGAGGAGGTGCCGCAGGAGGAGCAGTGGGCGTGTCTTGTGGACAACCTCCGGTTTGCGGCCCGAGCCCTGGCCGCCGCAGGCCTCACCCTGCTGGTGGAGCCGGTGAACGCGTACGACGTGCCCGGCTTCCTCCTCAACACCACCGCGCAGGCGGAGCGGCTGGTGGGGGCCGTGGGCGAGCCGAACGTCCAAGTGCAGTGCGACATTTACCACATGCAGCGCGCGGAAGGGAACCTGGTCCCCACCTTGCGCCGGCTGCTCCCCCGGCTGGGCCACGTGCAGATCGCGGACGCACCGGACCGCCACGAGCCCGGCACCGGGGAGATTCACTACCCGTACGTGCTGCGGGAGCTGGACCGCATGGGCTACGAGGGGTTCGTGGGGCTGGAGTACCGACCCCTGGCGGGGACGGAGCAGGGACTTTCATGGATCGAGCGCATGGGGTTCGCGAGGGACTGAGAAGGGAGGGTCACGGGTGCGCGTAGGGTTCGTGGGACTCGGCATCATGGGCAAACCTATGGCCCGCAACCTGCTGCGGGCGGGCTACCCCCTGGTGGTGCACAACCGGAGCCGGCCAGCCGTGGATCAGCTCGTGGCCGAGGGCGCGGTGGACGGAGGGTCTGCCCGGGGTGTCGCGGAGCAGTCGGACGTGGTGATCACCATGCTGCCCGACACGCCGGACGTGGAACGGGTCACGTTCGGCCCTGACGGGCTCGCGGAGGGGTTCCGGCCGGGTGCGGTGCTGGTGGACATGAGCACCATCTCGCCCGTGGCCACCCGCGCCATGGCCGCTCGGCTGCAGGAGCGCGGGGTGCGGATGCTGGACGCGCCGGTGAGCGGCGGGCAGCGGGGCGCGGAGGAGGGCACCCTCTCCATCATGGTGGGCGGGGACGCGGAGACCGTGGAACGGGTGCAGCCGCTGTTCCGCGTGCTGGGCAAGAACATCGTGCACGTAGGCCCCACCGGGGCCGGCCAGGTGTGCAAGGCCTGTAACCAGCTGGTGGTGGCGCTGGGGATCCTGGCGGTGTCCGAAGCCCTGGTGCTCGCGCAGCGCAGCGGCGTGGACCCCGCCAAGGTCCGGCAGGCCCTGCTCGGCGGGTTCGCGGCGAGCCGGGTGCTGGAGGTCCACGGCCAGCGGATGCTCGAGGGGAATCACGAGCCCGGCTTCCGCGCACGGCTGCACCACAAGGACCTGCGCATCGCCCTGGAGACCGGGCGGCAGGCGGGCGCGGTGTTGCTGGCCACCGCCCTGGCCCACGAGCTGCTGGGCGCGCTGGTGGCCCGCGGCCAGGGAGAGCGCGATCACTCCGCCCTGGTACGGCTGGTGGCCGACCTGTCGCGTGCCTCGGGCGGGCCCGCGTTGTGACCCGCCCCGGCCCGTGGTAGAGTACGTGCCGAGTTGCCCAGGCGAGGAGGCCCCATGGACAAACGCACGGTGCTGGAGAAGGCGGAGGCGCTCGGCGTGCGCTTCGTCCGCCTGCAGTTCACGGACATCTTCGGGATCCTGAAGAACGTGGAGATCCCGGTGGACATGCTGGAGAAGGCCCTGGACGGGGAGATCATGTTCGACGGCTCGTCCATCGAGGGCTTCGTGCGGATCGAGGAGTCGGACATGTACCTGGTCCCCGACCCCGCGACGTTCGCCCTCTTCCCGTGGAAGGACGCCCAGGCGGTGACCGCGCGGCTCATTTGCGACGTGTACACCGCGGACGGCGAACCCTTCCCCGGGGACCCCCGGTACGTCCTCAAGCGGGTCATGGAGCGGGCCGCCCGGCACGGGTACACCATGATGGCGGGCCCCGAGTGCGAGTTCTTCCTGTTCCCTACGGACGCGGACGGGCAGCCGCTCCTCACCACCCACGACCGGGCGGGCTACTTCGACCTGGCGCCCATCGACCGAGGCGAAGAAGCGCGGGCGGACATGATCACCGCGCTGAGCGCCATGGGGTTCGAGGTGGAGGCCGGCCACCATGAGGTGGCACACGGCCAGCACGAGATCGACTTCAAGTACGCGGAGGTGCTGCGGACCGCGGACAACGTGGTTACCTTCCGGTTCGTGGTCCGCACCATCGCCCGGCACCACGGCCTGCACGCCACCTTCATGCCCAAGCCCGTGGCGGGCATCAACGGGTCGGGCATGCACACCCACCAGTCGCTATTTCGCGACCGCCGCAACGCCTTCGACGACCCCGCGGGGCCGTACGGCCTGAGCGCCACCTGCCTGCACTACACCGCGGGCCTGCTGGAGCACGCCCGGGGGATGGCGCTGGTGACGAACCCCTTGGTGAACTCGTACAAGCGCCTGGTGCCGGGCTACGAGGCACCCGTGTACATCGCGTGGGCGGAGCGGAACCGATCGCCCCTCGTCCGGATCCCCGCCGCCCGGGGGCAGGGCACGCGGGTGGAGTTGCGGATGCCGGACCCCTCGTGCAACCCGTACCTG
>BEII01000066.1 GCA_002898935.1 bacterium HR32 | reverse complement strand
GTCCACCCGGGCAAGCCTTGAGACGGCGGCCTGGGTTCAGCACACCCAGCAGGTGATCGGCACGGCCCAACAGGCGCTGGGGTCGCTGGTGGACATGGAGACGGGCTACCGCGGCTTCTTGGTCACGGGCCGGGAAGAGTTCCTGGAGCCCTACCGGTCCGGCCGCGAGCGGTTCCAGAAGGCCATGGCGGAGCTCAAGCGGCTCACCGCAGACAACCCGGCGCAGGTCCAGCGGTGGGAGGAGATCGAACGCCGTGCCGCGGCCTGGCAGGCCGCCGTGGTCCAGCCCGGAATCCGGGTGCGCCGCGAGGTGGCCTCCGGCCGCGCCCCCTTGCAGCGTGTGGTGGAGTTCGCCGCCCGAAACGGGGGCAAGGCCCAGATGGACGGGATCCGGTCGGTGTTCGCTCAAGCGGTGGGCGAAGAGGAGCGCCTGCTGCAGCAGCGCCGTCAGCGGAACGAGCGCGACGCGGGCCTCCTGCTCAACGTGCTCCTGTGGGGCAGCGTGCTGGCCGTGGGGCTGGGAGCTACGGTGGCCCTCGCCCTCGCCCGCACCCTCACCCGACCCATGCGGCAGCTCTTGAACGCGCTGCGGGACGCAGCGGAAGGCGAGGGGGACCTGACCCGCCGCCTGCCGGTCACCTCCCAAGACGAGGTGGGGGAGGTGGCCCGCTGGTTCAACGCCTTCGTCGAGAAGATCCACCGTACGGTGGCCGGTGTTCGCCAGCTGGCGTCGGAGGTGGCTTCGTCCGCGGAGCAGGTGGCGGCCAGCAGCGAGCAGATGGCCCGGGGCGCCGTGGAGATCTCCCAGGCGGTCCAGAGTGTGGCTTCGGGGGCCGAGCAGCAGGTCCGCAGCGTAGGCGAGACCACGGAGACCGTCCGGCAGATCAGCCGCAGCCTGCAGGACGTAGCCCACAACACCTCCACCGCCGCCCAGGCGGCACAGCAGGCTACGGAGACCGCCCGCGAGGGCGGTGGTCGGGTGCAGCAGGTCACGCGGACCATGGGGGAAATCCGCGAGGGTGCCGACCAGGCCGCGCGCGTGGTGGCGGTGCTGGGCGAAAAGAGCAAGAACATCGGCCGCATCGTGAGCGTGATCAGCGGGATCGCGTCCCAGACCAACCTCCTCGCCCTCAACGCCGCCATCGAGGCGGCTCGCGCCGGGGACCAGGGCCGCGGGTTTGCGGTGGTGGCGGAGGAAGTGCGCAAGCTGGCCCAGGAATCCTCCCAGGCCGCGGACCAGATCGCGGAGATCGTACGGGAGATCCAGGAGGAAACGGAGCGCGTGGTCACCGCCATCAGCCACGCGACGCAGAACGTGGAGCGCGGTGTGCACGTTGTGGAGGAGGCCGGCAGCGCCTTCCAGAACATCCGGGCCAGCGTGGAGAGCGTCACGGGCCAGACGGAGGCCATCTCCGCAGCCACCCAACAGCTGTCGGCCAGCGCACAGCAGATCGAGGCCATCGTGACCCAGCTGCTCCAGACCGCCCAGCAGAACTCCGCGTCCGCCGAGCAGGTGAGCGCGGCCACGGAGGAGATCTCCGCCAACACCCAGGAGCTGTCGGAGAGCGCGCAGCGCCTGGCGAAGGCCGCCAGCACCCTCCAGCAGCTCGTAGGGCAGTTCGCCGTCTAGTGGGACGAGGGCCGGGGCCAAGCTCCGGCCCTCAACCTTTTCCACGCCACAGGACCGATAGGTCTAACGCCGGGTGGCCTGATCTAACGCCGGGTGGCCTGATGCTGGGCCAGGGCCCGTTTCAGGCGCGCGGCGGCTGGGTCCGTGGTGCGGCCGCGGGACCCAAACACGGGGGTGCTCTTCGCCTCCCGCCGAGCAGGCGCCGACTCCAGCCGGTCGCAGGCCGCTTCCAGCAGGGCCGCCATCTCGTCCTGCCAGCGGCCCAGCTCCCCACGGACCGCCCGCAGGGCTGCGGCGCGGCACCACAGCCCCACGCCCACCACCACCACGCCCTGAAGGACCCACAGCCACGCCACGTCCATCACCGTCCGAACCCCTCCTGGATCAGGAGGGCCCGTAGCCGCACGAGGGCGGCGGCCTGGATCTGGCACACCCGCGACTCCGTGAGGTCCAGCACCGCTCCGATCTCCGACAGGCTCAGGCCCTCGTAGTAGTACAGGCCGAGCACGATTCGCTCGCGCTCAGAGAGCCGCGCGAGGCCGCGGCGCAAGGCGTCCAGGACCTCTGCCTGCTCCACCAGCTCCTCCGGGCCTTCGCCGGGAGTCGGCACGTCCACGGACGCCTGGCGCACCAGCTCTTCGAAGGACGACACCACGAGACCGTGCAGGCGCCCGAGTTCCGCGTCCAGGTGGTCCGGCTCGAGCCCCACCTCCGCCGCCAGCTCCTCGCGCGTGGGCTCACGGCCCAACATCCCCTGCAGGCGCTCCTGGGCTTGTTCGATGCGGCGCAGCCGCTGCCGGTCCGACCGCACGGCCAGGTCCAGGCTCCGCAGGTGGTCGAGGATCGCACCCCGGATCCGGTGCCACGCGAAGGTCTCGAACCGTACCCCCTGGGAGGGGTCGTACCGCCGGAGGGCTTCCAGCAGGCCCACCACCCCGTACGCCGCCAGGTCCTCCCGCGGCACGTGGGCGGGCAGGGAAGCGCTCAAACGCTGGACCACGGCCCGCACCAACCCCATGTACCGCAGGACCCGTTCGTCCTGCGCGGGGCCGCGGCGGAGTTCCGGGCGGGACACGGCTACAGCTCCTGCTCCTCGCCGCCTGCGGTCCGGACCACCACCCGGCCGGTCCCTACGTAGAGCGACACCGTGCGGCTGACGTTGCCGCCCACCGCCTCCGCCCGCACCGGCACCCGCAGGGCCTGCAGCTGCTCCCGCACCGCCTCCACGTTGCGGATCCCGAGGTTCAGGGGGCTCGTGGGCGGGAGGGCGAACATGCCTGCCCCGCCGACGATGCGCACCGCGGTCCTCCCCGCGTCCGCGCCTGCCTCTTCCAACGCGCGCACGAGCGCGGGGACGGCGGTGTCAGCGAACTTGAACGGTGCCTGCCCGTCCCCGAACGCCCGGGGCAGCATCACGTGCGCCATCCCACCCACGAGCGGGCGGGGGCAGTGCACCACCACGGCCACGCACGACCCGAGCCCCGCGGCCACCAGCACCGCGTCCGGCCGGCTCGTGACCACCCCCTCCCCCATCCCCACGCGCACCACGAACCCGCCCGGACGGCGCGCTCCCGCGGTCGCCTCCGACGCCCCCCGTCCGAGGGGCTGCGGCTCCGGCCTAGGCCGACGCTGCACGGCTCCCCCCCGCGGACTTCCGGTAGAAGAACGGCGAGGTGGGTTCCAGCCCCAGCTCCCTCGCGCCCACCACCTGCTCCGCCGCGCCCACGAACAGGTAGCCACCTGGCTGCAGCGCCTCCACAAACCGGCGGTACAGGGCCCGCTTGGCGTCCTCCGTGAAGTAGATGACCACGTTGCGGCACAGGACCAGGTGCCAGGGGCCTCCGAAGGGGTCCGACAATAGGTCGTGGCGGCGGAACCGCACCCGCTGGCGCAGCTCGGTCCGTACCCGCCACAGCCCGTCCTCTCGGACGAAGAAGCGCGCCCGGCGCGCGGCGTCCACGTGTCGCACGTCCGCATCGCGGTAGCACCCCTCCTCCGCCTGCACCAGCACCCCGCGGTCCACGTCCGTGCCGAGCACCGACCAGCCGCCGCCCGGGTCCAACTCCGCCAGCAGCATGGCCACGCTGTACGCCTCCGCGCCGTTGGAGCAGCCCGCGCTCCACACCCGCAGGCCCCCGAACCGGCTCCGCAACTCGGGCAGAACCCGGCGCTCGAGCACCGCGAACAGCTCGGGGTTTCGGAAGAACTCCGAGACGTGGATGGTGAGCCGGTCCACCAGGTCCTGAAGGAGGGAGGGCTCCTGCCGGGCCTGAGTCAAGAAGTTTGCGAGCGACGCGACCCCCATGCGGTGCAGCGCCGCCTGCACCCTGCGCTCCATGGAGTCGGGCTGGTAGGCTCCCAGGTCGAGGCCAAGTCGGTCGCGCAGGAGTTGGACCAACGCCGCGTACTCACGCACGGCACCCCTCCAGGAGGGTCTGCGCGAGCGAGGCGGCGGCTTCCCGCACGCGGCGTTCGTCCTCGTCCGCAAACGCCGCCTGCAGCCGGGCCAGGCTCAGCACGGCCACCCGTTCTCCCCGGTGTTCTGCCGGGACCGCGAGGAAGCCACGCAGGGCCCCTCCGCGGAAGCCACGGCCCCGCGACGGCACCCGTACACACCGTCCCGTCTCGAGCACCCACGCCCGCAGCCCCGGGCCCACACGGAAGGGAACGCCTTCCAACAGGTCCAGGGGCCTACCGACGGAGGCGGCGGGCACCAGGCCGTCTTCGCCGCGCACCCACACCGTCCCGAGGTCGAAGGGCACCCGCTCGCGGAGCGAGCACAGCGCCTGCTCGCACGCGCGGAGGACTTGGGGAGTCACGGGGTGCCCTCCACCACCCGCACCACCTCCTCCGGGATGCGGTCCAGGGGCAGAACGAAGTCCGCGACGCCGGCTTCGACCACCGCCCTCGGCATGCCGTACACCACGCTGGTCTCCTCGTTCTGGGCGATCACCGCGCCGCCCGCGCGCTTGATGCGGCGACACCCCTCGAGACCGTCGCGCCCCATGCCCGTCAGCACCACCGCCAGGGCAGGCGAGAACCACCGCGCCACCGCACTGAAGGTCACGTCCGCACACGGTTTGAGCACGTCCTGTGGCTCCGGCTCCCGGACCATCCACCGTCCGTCCCACACCTCCAGCTGGCGCCCGCCCGGCGCCACGTACACCACGCCCGGGGCGGGTTCTGTGCCGTCCTGGGCTTCCTCCACCCGCATCGCACCCACCTCGTCTAGCCTGCGGGCCAGGCTGGTGGTGAAACCCGCGGGCATGTGCTGCACCACCACGACGGGTGTGCGCAGGTTCGGTAGCCGTGCGAACAAGGACGCGAGCGCGTTTGGGCCTCCGGTGGACGCGGCGACCGCTACCATGCGCACCGGGCCCGTACGGCTCCGCGACCGGGCCCGTGCCCGCGCCGCGGCCTTGACCTTCTGCACGAGCGCCGCGAGGGCCACCCCGGTCCAAGGCTCCTGGGGTTTGGCCTCCACCTCCACCGCGCCGAGCTGCAGGGCGCGCACCGCCAGGTCCGCTCCCTGCGGGGAGTGCGCGCTCAAGACCACCACGGGCACAGGGTGGTGGCGGACCAGGGCCTGCAGGGTCCCCAGCCCGTCCAGCACGGGCATCTCCAAGTCCAGGGTGACCACGTCGGGCCGCAGCCGTGCGGCCAGCTCCAGGGCCTGCACGCCGTTACTCGCCAGGCCCACCACCTCCACCTCCGGGTCCTGCGCGAGTGCCGACGCCAGCAGTTGCCGGAACACCGCAGAGTCGTCCGCCACGAGCACCCGGACCCGCTTCACGACCCTAGCCACCTCCGGGCTGTGGGCCGGCTGTCCTCAGACCACGCTACGCCCACGGTGAACTGGCGAGCTCGTTCAAAGCGCGGCCGGACCCACACCACGCGGCCCCACAGGTTCAACGATCGCGGTCCCACCACCAGCACCCGCTCGCCCACCGCTGGCTCCGGCCACGGGTTTTCCAGCTCCAGCCGGCCTCCGCCCTCGGACAGGTCTGCCAGGAGGGCACCCACCGGCCGCACCGGCCAGCGGTCGAGTCGCCGTACCGCCACCTGTAGCGAGAGCCGCCGCCGCGCCCCCGTCCGCCGTTCCACGGGCACCGGGCCCGCGTCCACGCGCACGTAAACCGCCTCCACCGGCCCGGGCACGGACCGGGTGACGGTGCCCCGGAACTCCCACGCGCCGTCGTCCGCGTACACCCGAGCCCGCACCGGCGTGCCCGAGGGCGGGAGGACGGGCCTGGCGCCTTCCAGTGGCGCGCTGAGCGTGACTTCGGTCGGGGCCACGTCCTCCACGCGCACCGCGTACGCGCGGTCCGCCACCCACAGCTCGACCCGCTGGTTCACCCGGAGCCGCACCTCTCACCCCTGGGGCAGCCACCGCCGGGCGGCCTGGGACCGCGCGCTGGCCACGTCGCCCGGTACTTCCGGGCTGTACGTCAAGTAGCTCAAGGGCAGGTGCAGAGCCGCCAGCGCCTCGTGCAGCGTCGCGGCGTCCACCTCGTCCAGGTGGGTGAGCACGCACCGGGTGGCGCCGAGCTCCTGGAGGTCTTCCTGCGCCCGCCGCAGCACGGCGGCGGAGGCCGTCGCGGAAAGCACCAGGTGCACCTCGTGGGCCCGGGTCCGGGACAGGACGTTGCGCACTTCCTCCCAGCGCTCGCCCATGGACGGGTGAACCCCGGGGAGGTCCACCAGCAGAACCTCTGCGCGCAGGTCCCGCTCCAGCGCGGAGAGGGGGTGGACGGGGACTCCCAGGGCCTTCCCGTACTCGGCCAGCTGTCGCGAGGCGCCGACCCTCCACGTGTCACCGGCCACCAGGTGCACGTCCCACCCGCGCATGCGGAACTCGCACGCCAGCTTCGCGATGGTGGTGGTCTTGCCCGCGCCCGTGGGGCCCACGAACGCCACCCGGCGGCACCGTCCGCGGGCGAGGCGGATGGCTGCAGCCGCCCGCCACCGCGGAGGCGGTGGCGGCGGGGCAGCGCGGGGCATGGCGATCACCTCCACGCCGCCCGGGTCCAGCCACCGCCACCACCGGGGAGGTCTCCGCTCCCGCGCGTACAGCACCACCGCGTCCGGCCCCAGGTCCTGGCGGACCCGGTCCAGCGCCTGCTACACCGTGGGGGCTTCATACCGACGGGCCAGCATCCAGGCTCACCGTCCCGAGCTTGTTCAGGTCCACGTCCGGTTCGAGCTCTTCGAACGCCACCACCGGGAGCTGCGGGACCGTTCCCTCCAAGAGCCGGCGCACCGCAGCCCGCACGCTCGCGGAGCACAGCAGCACGGGATTCCCGCCCGTCCCCGAGGCTTGCTCCCACGCAGTCTGTGCGGCTTTTGGAAGGCGTCCCAGGACCTCCACGTCCGCGGGCTTCCCCTGGGCAGCCTCCAACAGCGCACTCTCCACCTTCGGGTCCAACACCAGCACCGGCAGCCGGCGGTGCTCGTCCAGCAGGTGCTGGTACAGGCCCCGTCCCAGGGCGCGGCGGACGAGCTCCGCGAGCCTGTCGGGGTCTTTCACGGACCGGCCCACGTCCGACAGCGTCTCGAGGATGGTGACGAGGTCGCGGATGGGTACGCCCTCCTGCAGCAGCCTCTGCAGCACCCGCTGCACGTCGCCCACAGTCAGCACCTGGGGGACCAGTTCGTCCACGAGGGCCTTCTGGCGCTCCTGCAGCCGGTCCAGCATCTCCTGGACGTCCTGGCGCGACAGCAGCCGCCAGCCCCACCGCCGCACCACCTCCGCCAGGTGCGTCGCCACCACCACGGACGGCTCCGCCACCGTGTACCCGCTCGCTTCCGCCACCGGCCGCTCTGCCTCGGAGATCCACACCGCCGGCGTCCCGAACGCAGGGTCCGTGGTGCGCATCCCCGGAAGCTCCGGGGCGTCGAGGTAGGCCTGCACCGCCAGCAGCCCGCTCGGCACCACCTCGCCCCGGGCGACTTCCACGCCGCGCACCGTGATGCGGTACTCCCG
>BEII01000065.1 GCA_002898935.1 bacterium HR32 | reverse complement strand
GGGGACGGGACGGCCAACGAGGTCACCAACGGGCTGTGGCGCGCGGGCGCTCTGGGGCGGGTGGCCCTCGGGCTCGTGGCCCTGGGTACGGCCAACGACTTCGCCACCTGTCTGGGTGTGGCTCGGGGCCCTGGGGGCGCAGCGGACGCCCTGCTGTCGGGGCGCCGGCGGCGCGTGGACGTGGGTGAGGTGAACGGCCGGTGCTTCGTGAACGTCGCTGGCGTGGGGTTCGACGCGGAGGTGGCCCGCTGGGTGAACGAGCGGACGAAGCTGTTCCGGGGCACCGCCATGTACGTGGTCGGGATCTTCCGTACCCTGGTGGCGTACCGCCCGCAGGAGGTGGAGGTGCGGACGGACCGGGAGCGGTGGCGGGCCCGAGTGTTCCTCGTAGCGGTGGGCAACACCCCTGCGTACGCGGGAGGCGTGCGGATGTGCCCGTTTGCGCTCCCCGACGACGGTGCCCTGGAGGTGGTGCGCATCGGCGACATCCGCAAGGTGGAGGTCCTGTGGGTGCTGCCGCTCTTGTACGCGGGCCGGCACCTGGCCCACCCGAAGGTCGCGCGTGCCTCCTGCCGCGAGCTGGTGGTGGAGTCAGACCCGCCGCTCTCCGTGCACGCGGACGGCGAGCCCGTGGGCCGTACCCCAGCGCACTTCCGCCTGCACCCGCAGGCCCTGGACGTCTTGGTGCCGGAGGCGAGGTTGAAACCGGTCGGTATGGTAGAAAAGGGAGGTGTGAGCAAGGCCTTCCCCGGATCACCGACGTAGACCCCGAGCCGCGACGTGGTGACGGCGGCGGCCGCCGGAGGCCGGGTGCCGCACGCGCGCGGCGCACATCGAGTCGTCAGGAGGTGCTGTGTGCGTAGAGTTTGGCTCATCCCGCTGTTGGCCGCGCTGGCGCTCTTGAGCCCGGTGCAGGCGGCGCCCGCCTTCCGCGGGCTGGCAGTCTACACCCAGTACCCCGCCCAGACCGTGCGGGCTGGAGAGCCTGTCTCCATCACCCTGAACGTGCGGAACTTCGGCCTGCCGCCGCAGGTGGTACAGCTCCGGGTGGTGGACGCGCCCCGCGGGTGGCGGGTGCGGTTCCTGGCAGGCGGGCGGGTGGTGCAGGCGGTGTCCGTGATCCCCGACGGGGAGGCCACCGTGACCCTGCGGCTGGAGCCACCGCGGGGAGTCCGGTCGGGCACGTACCGGTTCCAGGTGGTGGCCACGGGCCAGAACGGCACCGCGGCCCTGCCCCTGCAGATCACCCTGGGCCAGGTACTGCCGCCGCGCCTGAGCCTCGAGGCAGAGCTGCCCACCCTGCGCGGCCCGGCTACCTCCAGCTTCCGCTACCGCCTGACCCTGCGCAACGACAGCGACCAGGACTTGCTGGTGCAGCTGGACGCGCAAGCGCCCCGGCGCTTCCAGGTGAACTTCAGCCTACTGGGCCAGCAGGTCACGAGCCTGCCCGTGCAAGCCGGACAGTCCCGGGAGGTGGAGGTCGAGGTGAACCTGCCTCAGGACACACCTGCGGGCACTTACCCCATCACGGTGCGGGCCGCGGGCGGCGGGGCGAGCGCCTCGGTGCGGCTCGTGGCGGAGGTGACCGGCCGGCCGGAGCTACGGGTGACGGCACCCGAGGGTCGGCTGTCCGGACGCGCCTACGCCGGGGGCACGGAGCCCCTGCGGGTGCTCGTGCGCAACGAGGGCTCCGCGCCCGCGCGCAACGTATCGCTGTCCGCCTCGCCCCCCTCCGGCTGGGAGGTGACGTTCGAGCCCGAGCGGATCGACGAGATCCCCCCGCGGCAGGAGCGCGAGGTGACCGCGCGGATCCGGCCCTCCCCGCGTGCGGTGGCTGGCGACTACATGGTCACCATCACTGCCAGCGGCAACGAAGGGTCCGCTTCCGCGGACTTCCGGATCACGGTGCTGACCCGCACCCTGTGGGGCATCGTGGGCGTGATCCTCATCGCCGCGGCTTTGGTGGTCGTCGGGCAGGCGGTATCGCGCTACGGACGGCGATGAGCGCCGCGGTCGAGACCTTCGGGCTGACGAAGCGGTACGGCCCCTTCGTGGCCGTGCAGGACCTGAACTTGCGCTTGGAGGTCGGCGAGGTGTTCGGGCTCCTGGGGCCCAACGGCTCGGGGAAGACCACCACCATCCTCATGCTGCTCGGCCTCACGGAGCCCACCGCGGGCAGCGCCCGGGTCCTCGGCTGGGATCCGACCCGCCAGCCCCTCGAGGTGAAGCGGCGCGTGGGCTACCTGCCGGACTCCGTGGGGTTCTACGACGAGCTCACCGCGTGGGAGAACCTGCGCTACACCGCGGCGCTGAACGGGCTGCCCTCCCCAGAGGCCAACCGACGGATCCAGGAGGTTCTGGAGCGCATGGGGCTCGCGGAGGTGGCGCACCGCAAGGTCGGGACCTTCTCCCGAGGGATGAAGCAACGGCTGGGCCTGGCGGACGTGCTGCTCAAGCGACCGCAAGTGGCCATCCTGGACGAGCCCACCCTGGGGCTCGACCCGGAGGCCGCCCTGGAGTTCCTGGACCTGATCCGCAGCCTCAAACGCGACGGCCTGACCGTCCTGCTGGCCTCTCACCTGCTGCATCAGGTGCAGACCGTCTGCGACCGGGTGGGCCTGTTCCACCGGGGCCGGATGGCGCTGGAGGGCACCGTGGACGACCTGCGGGAAAGGGTCCTGGGCGGCGCCTACCGCATCCACGTGCAGGCGCGCGGAGCTGGAGTGGAGCGGGTCCTCGCGGAAGTACCGGGGGTCGCGCGGGTGGCGCGCATGGACGGGGACACCTACCGGGTTGAGGCCCGGGTGGACTGTCGGGCGGAGATCGCACGCCGGGTGGTGGCCTCGGGCGAGCTCGTGGGCCTCGCCCTCGAACGCCCAGGGCTGGACGAGGTGTACGCCCGGTACTTCCAGGAGCTGGAGGCCCAAGGAGGTGCGGCGTGAGCACCGAGGCCGTGGAGGTGAAGGCAGAGGGCGTGCCGCGTCGGGAGGGTTCGCCGTGGACCGGCCTGTGGGCGGTGGTCTACAAGGAGTTGGCGGACCACCTGACCGGGGTGCGCATGCAGATCCTGGAGACGCTGATGCTGCTGACGGCGGTGGGGACGGTGTACGCGGCCACCCAGAGCATCCGCCAGAGCATCGGGGAGGACCCCTTCTTGTTCCTCCGGCTGTTCACCACCGCCCGTGAGCCGCTGCCGTCCTTCGTCGGCTTCCTAGGGTTCTTGATCCCGCTCACGGCCATCGCGCTTGGGTTCGACGCCATCAACGGGGAGTACAGCCGCCGGACCCTGAGCCGGGTGCTGAGCCAGCCCATCTACCGGGACGCCCTCATCCTGGGCAAGTTCCTGGCAGGTCTGGCGACCCTGGCCCTGACCCTGGTGGCCCTGTGGGTGGTGGTGACGGGCATGGGGCTCTTTGTGCTGGGCGTGCCGCCCGGGGGCGAGGAGGTGGCGCGGGGACTCCTGTTCCTGGGGGCGACGTTGGCGTACGCGGGGATCTGGATGGGCCTCGCCATGCTGTTCTCCGCGGTGTTCCGCCAGCCGGCCACCTCCGCCATGACCGCCATCGCGGTGTGGCTCCTGTTCGCGGTGTTCTGGGACATGCTGGCCGCGTTGGTCTCCCAGGCCGTCCGGCCCACCCAGTACGGGGGCGTGGAGGAGGAGCTGGCGCAGGCGCGCCTACACCTGCTGCTCGCCCGCTTCTCGCCCAACACCTTGTACGCGGAGACGGTGATCGCCCTCCTGAACCCCGCGGTCCGCTCCCTGGGCCCCGTGCTCATCACCCAGCTGGAGGGAGCGGTGCTGGGGACGCCGTTGCCCCTGAGCCAGAGCCTCCTCATCGCCTGGCCGCAGTTCACCGCGCCGGTGGCGGTGGTGATCCTGCTGTTCGCCGCCACCTACGTGCTGTTCCAACGGCAGGAGGTGCGCGCTTAGCCTCCCCCGGAGCCGCACCGGCGATGCTTGGGACCCCGGTCTCGCCCCCCGGTTCGGTCCTTCGGGAGGGTTTCCCGGACGGGCTCCTGGCCGCGGCGGTCTAGCAGCCTGCCGGTACCGCGGGCGTGAGCTCTTCCATCCACTCGGTCTCGTACGAGACCATGTGTGGGACCACGCACAGGAACTCCGCCGGCTCCGGCCCCGGGTTCTCGTACCGGTGTGGCACCCCGGCGGGGATGTACACCGCGCTGCCCGCAGCCACCTCCCGCACCTCGTCCCCCAGCTGAAGCCGGATCCGGCCCGAGAGGACGTACTGCTCGTGTTCCACCACCGGGTGTCGGTGGCAGGGGATGACGCCTCCCGGCTCCAGGGTGAACTTGCGGAGGACGAAGTTCTCCGCACCTTCCAGCGGGCCCACCAGGACCCGTACTTGCGCGCCCCGCGCGTGGTCCACAGGCCGCTCCTCCACGGCGTCCGCCTTCCGGACTAGCCCCTGCACGGCGCCACCTCCCCTCGTCCTGCGCTCACGCGAACGCGAAGGCGACCTTGAACGCGTTCGCCTGCGCCTTCCCCAGCGCGGTGCGGAACGCCTCACGATAGCGCGAGATCGGGAACCGGTGGGTGACCAGGGCGCCCAGGTCGAGCCTGCCCCGGGCCATCCAATCCAGCACGAGCTCCAGGGTCCGCACCGCCCGGCCCTCCCACCGTTCCAAAGCGTAAGTGTAGCTCCCGACCACCCGGAGTTCCTTGAGCCACACGGGCGTCCAGTCCACGCCCTCTGGGAAGGACGCCAGCCCGAGCACCACCACGGTACCGCCCGGCGCGGCGAGTCGGAAGGCGTCGTCCAGGCTCCGGCCCGAGCCCACGCAGTCTACCACCCACTCCGCCCCGCCCACCAGCACCCGCTTGCCGAGCATGGGCCGGAGTACCCGGGCCCGCAGCAGCTCCGCGAGTTCCTCGTAGTGGCCGTCGGTGCCGCGGAGCCGCACCGCGTGGTCTGCGCCGAGCCGCCGCGCCATCTCCGCCTGGTGCGGGTACTTGACCAGCGCCACCACCCGGACGCCGAGCCCCAGTGCCCGCAGGCACGCCACCAGCGCCTGGCCGATGGCGCCACCGCCGACCACCAAGGCCGTGGCACCCTCGCGCGGCGGGTTCCGGAGGAGGGAGTGCAGGGCGCACGCGGCGGGCTCGCTCAGCAGCGCGTTCTCGTCCGAGACCCCACCGGGCACCGGGAAGACCTGCGACCTGTGCGCCACGAACGTCTCCCCCCAGCTCCCGCCCGTATCGCGACACGCGCCAACCATCAGCCCCGGGCTCAGGTGGCCGTCTGTGGTCTGCACGCACAGGTGGTAATCGCCGCGGGTGCAGGGTGCACACGACTGTGCGACCCCACGCGCCCGGCAGGGGAGGAGGGGCTCCACCACCACCCGCTGCCCGGGCTGCAGGTCCCGCGCGGACGGCCCGGTCTCCACCACCACCCCCACGTTCTCGTGCCCCGGCACGAACGGAAAGGAGGCGAACACGGAGGTGGCCGGGCTGGTCTGCAGGGTCAACAGGTGCAGGTCGCTCCCGCAGATGCCCCCGAGGCGGACGCGCACGCGCACCCACTCGGGCCCGGGAAGCGGCGGTTCAGGCATCTGGCGGAGGGCGATGGGTGCTGCGGGGCTCCAGTAGGCGGCGGACCACACCTGACCCAGGGCCCGCGTCAACAGGTACCGCGGGATGGTGGGGTGGAACACCAGGGCCTGCATCCCGCTGGCTCATTCCATCGGGACCTGGCGGACGAACCCGCGCTCCAGCCGGTCCAGGATGTCGCGCAGGTCAGGACCGGTGATGGTGAGCCCGTGGTTCTTGAGCCCCACCACCGCGCGTCCCGGGTCCGGAGCCTGCCGGACTAGCTCCGCCACCGCCTGGGCCAGCTGCAAGGTGCCGCAGGGGTAGTTCACCAGCGTGGACTGCACGCCCTCCATCCACGCGTGGACGTGCACGATGGCGCCCACCTGGGGGTGCTCCGTGTAGATCATCCAGTGCTCGATGGCGTCCACCGAGACCCTGCGGGGCTGCACGTGCGGAGGGACGCTCAGGACCATGGCGGCCCGCCCGGGGTCGAAGCCCTTGACGAGCAGCATGTCGCGGCCCACGACCCGCATGTTCGCCTTGTTCACCCCGCTGGCGCTCATCCAGAAGCGTCCAGCGTCCTTGCGCACGCTCAGGTTGCCGTAGCTGAGGCCGCCGATCCCGTACAGGAGCTCGATGTGCCTCAGGTCCCTGGGTGACAGGAGCCGGTCGATGGGGAACGGTGCGGGCAGCAGGCCCAGCCGATCCAGGCGGGCCCCAGCTTCGGCCAGCTGGCGGGTGAGGTCGTCGCCCTCCCACAGCTCCGGCGGCAGGTCGGGCTCGAACACGTTGTCGATGACCAGCTGGGAGCACGCCAGTGGCTGCAGCCGCTCGTAGACGCGCTCGAAGTACGCCGGGTCGTCCGGAGAGCCCGGGATGGCGTAGTACCCCTGTTCCAACGTCACGAAGTACGTGCGCAGACCCTCGGGGGACCGCACCAAGTAGACGCACAGGTTGGCCAGCGACCGCACGAGGAGCGGGTACGCGGCCCGGAGCACGTCCGCCGGAGGCTGCGCCTCCAGCGCCACCGCGACCACGAAGGTGGCCTTGGCCCGGCGGCGGTAGGCGCGGGGCCGCGCAGGGTTCACGAAGTTGAACACCAAGCGCAGCGAGCCGTCGCCCTCCTCCAGGAACCGGTGGCCGTGACGCTCGAAAGCCTCGCGCACGCCGCGGGCGAAGGCGTCCAGGGCCGGGTCGTACCGCTCCCCGGAAAACCCGAACGACAGGGGCGTGCGCTCAGCCTCTTCCCGCATCCCGCGCAGCCGCTCACGCACCGCGGAAAGGTCCATGTCCCGCTCCGTCCCTCCCTCCCTGTTGGTTCGCGCCCGGATCGCGAATCCCTACCTAGCCGCGGGCAGCGCGCGGTCCGTGGCGTACGAGGAACCAGGCCGCGGCGCCAAGCACCACCAGCGCCGCCACCTGGCCGAGGGCGAGCGGTCCGAGCACGCGGTGCTCGGATCTCAGGAAGTCCAGCAGCAGCCGCACCGCGGACATCACCGCCAGGGTCTTCCAGAACACCTCGCCCGGAAACCGGCGACTGCGCAACCACCCGGGCACTGCGGTCAACAGCAGCAAGGACGTGGCGATCTCGTACAGCTGCAGCGGGTGGCGGGGGGCGTCCGGCGCCGTGGGGAACACGACACCCCACGGCAGGGTCGTCGGGTCTCCGTACAGCTCCCCGTTCATGAAGTTGCCGAACCGCACGAGCGCGTTGGCCAGCGGAATCCAGCTGGCGCAGGCGTCCGTGAACGACCACGGGGAGATCCCCTCCCGCCGCCCGAGCCACGTGGCGTACAACAGGCCCGCGGCGATGGCGCCGTGGGAGGAAAGCCCCCCGCGGTCCACCCGCAGGATCTCCCACGGCTCCGCCAGGTACGGAGCCGGGTGGGACACGACGTACCCGAGGCGGGCGCCGGCCAACAGAGCCAGGACGAACGGGAAGGCCACGCGGTCCGGCAGGTCCTGGGGCAGTCCCACCAGGGGCGCGGTCCGCCGGGTGAGCCAGATCCCCGCCAGCACGGAAGCCGCCACCATCATGCCGTACCACCGGAGGGCGAACGGTCCCA
>BEII01000064.1 GCA_002898935.1 bacterium HR32 | reverse complement strand
TAGGGCAGGTTACAAAGCAGGTGCACTCAAGGAAGGGTTGAAGAAGGCAGATGGTGAGTTTATAGCAATATTTGATGCTGATTTTGTACCTCCTCCATGAGACCCGCACCACCGCTGACGTGGTCCGGGGGATCTGCCGCGCGGCCATCCGCTGGAACCAGTTGGAGTGCCGGGGCAGCAGCTGTGCTGCCCCCACCATCCCGGCGCGCTCCACAGCCGCGAGGCAGTGGACCATCCGTTCCAGCACGCCCGGGTTCCCCAGCCGCACGTCGTCGTCCAGGAACACCAGCACGGTCCCCTTCGCGCGGCGAGCCCCCTCGTTCCGAGCGCGACCGCTGGGGCGCAGACCCCGCACCACGTGCACCTCGTCCGGAGGCAGGGTCTGGCCGCTCAGGTCGGAAAGCAGCGCCTTGAGGTTCGCCTCCCGGTCGGAGGCCGCGGACGGGATCACGACGCTGACCACCACCGTACCTCCAGCCCTTCCAGGTCCACCACCGCGGCCCGGTCTCGAACACCCACCCGCACCGCCGAGTCCGTAGCCTCGCACCACGGGTCTGCGTCTCCTACGGCCACCGCGACGACGGCCGGGGTCCCCGGACGGAGGCGATAGCGGACGACGTAGGCCAACCCGTTGCTCGTGAAGACCTCTCTCACCTCCGGCGGCCCGGTGACCCCGAGCAGAAACCGCACCTGCCCGCGGAGACCTCGGTGGTCGAAGCGGAGGACGCCGTCGAGGGGGACTGCTGGCACGGCGAGTCGCACCGTCCCCCACGTGGCCCCTGCCGGCCCGTCGAAGCGGTCCACCGCCACCAGGCACCCCTCCTCGCGGAACCATACCAGGGCCCGTCGGACCTCGGCGCCCGCCAGGGCGACCTCGCGGTACGCGCCGGGTGGCTGTACCCGGAGCCGTGTCGCCACTCCGCGGACACCCCGCAGCGCCCAAGTCAACCAGAAGTTCCCCTCGGCCCGCCGGGCAGCCCGGTGCGTGGCAGTGGTGTGCAGGCTTAAAGGTACTCCTCGGCCAACGAACCCCACACCCGCGGGAGACGGGAAGGTCCGCACGTCGTCGTAGGTCCTGACCGCCCAGGACCTCGCGGCGACTTCGGCGACAGGCATGAACCCGACCCAGCCCGGGTCGGCGGGACTACCCATTTCGTGGGGAGGGGGCGGCACCACGGTACGCCCCGCGTCTTTCCACGCGAGGACCTGCATCCCGCTCGACCGTCCGTCCACGAACAGGTACGAGCCCGGGTGGAACTGCCCGCGGGTCGCGAACGCCGCAAAGCGGTGCCCGTCCTCCTCCGCCCACAGCCCTGCTTCTCGCGCCTCCCAGCGCCTGCGCCGGCGCGCGGGAACTTCGCCGGAGACCGGGGGCGCCTGGACCATGAGCAAGGCGGCGAAGGCCGCGTAGTCCAGCCGGTGCACGTAGTCGTCCCAGCCCAAGCGCTCCCGCTCGAAGGGGGTCGGGAACGTGCGGAAACTGCCGTCGGGGCGCACTAGGCGTGCGAGGAACTCCCGGATCCTGTCCGCCGCCCAGGCTACCGCGGCTCGCTCTTCCTCCTGGGCCACGCCCAGGGCGAGCGCCACGCTCGTGGCGTACAGGGCGGCGGCGTACCCGTACAACGAGTTGCAGCTCCTCCCGAAGTACAGCGTCTCGCCGTCGGGGGCGCACAGGTCGGCCAGGGCGACGACCCCTCTCCGCAGCGCGTCCGCCGCCTGTCCGTCCTGCAAGTCCCGCACGAACATGGCGAGCATGGCGCAGAACTTGGCGTGGTAGGTGAGCGGCGTACACCGCCGCAGCCCGCCGCCCGGCGGGTAGTCGGCCCACAGGCCCGCCTCGTCCTGCAGCGGCAAAACGTCCCTGCGGAGGCAGCGTAATGCCGCCTCCACGTCTGTCGGCCGGTTGCAGGCCATCCCTCGTTGGAGGAGGCACACGGCTCGCATGGCGTGCCAGTTGTTCGTGGCCCGACCTTCGAGCGACGCGAACGGCATCCGCATCAGGTATTCGCGCAGTCGCTCGCACAGGCCGTCGCGGCCGCCTTGCCTGGCCCACGCGCGGTACGCTGCCAGGAGCCCGAGGTTGTTCAGCTCGTGCGCGCCCCGCTGGGAAGGGTGCAATCCGAGGAAGTACCGGACCGCCCGCTCTGCAGGCGCCTGTAGCTCGGCTTCCCCACAGACCGCGCACGCCCCGGCGAACAGGCTCGCCGCGTAGTGGGAGGGCGCGAGCGCTTCTCCCGTCAGCGGGTCCCGCAGGTTTCCGCTTGGCTCCTGGCAGTCCGCGAGGCGGCGCAACAACCTGCGCGCTGCAGCCTGGGGGTCGTACACCGTCGAGACTACGGCGGCCATTCCACCAGCCTCCCGCGTGGGGCGGTCGCCTTCCTGTGCCTCGCGCGCAGCAGCGCGCAGATCGCTTGCACGCGTTGAGCACGCCGCTCCCACGCGTGCCGGGCGGCGAACCGCCGTCCCGCCTCACCCATCCGCTCCCTCGACTCAGGGTCTCGGAGGAGGCTCACCAGAGCACGGACTGCGGCGGCGCCGTCCCCTTCGGGGACCAGGTACCCGGTCACGGCGTGGCGTACGGCTTCCACGGCGCCCCCAGAGGCGCCGCCGACCACCGGCCTGCCGCAGGCCCCGGCCTCCAGGAACACCATCCCGAACCCTTCCACGTCGCCGTCTGGGGTCTTGCGGTTCAGCATGACGAAGACGTCGCAGGCGGAGTACAGGGCCGGAAGTTCCGAGTCCGCCACCGCCCCGAGAAACCGGACCCGGTCCTGCACGCCGTGTTCCTCCGCGATGGCCTCCAGGCGCCGCTGTTCTGCCTGCGTCCCTTCGCCTGCGACCCAGTACACTACGGGGACGTGACGCGCCACCTCAGGCAGGATGCGGATGACGGTGTCCTGGCCCTTGCGCGGGATCAACCGGCCGACGGTCAGCAACACCCTGTTGTCGCGGGCTCCGTAGCGCGCCCGCAGCCACGCACCGTCCGTGGGTCGGAACCGCACCAGGTCTACACCGGGCCGGGCGAGGCGGATCCGGGTCTCCGGGACCCCGAACCCTCGCACCTGTCCCCACGTGAACCGGCTGTTCACAAAGACGGCCCCTGCGCGGGCCAGGACCTTCCGGATGGCCCACCCCGCCACCGGCCTCCGGCCCAAGGTGGTGAGCTCCTCCCCGTGTACGTACGTGACGTAGGGCACGCCCGTCAGCCGGTGGACCACGTACACCGCCAGGCCGACCGGGAAGAGCTGGCCGGCGTGCAGGACGTCTACCCGGTCCCGCACGGTGATCCACAGCGCCACCAGCAGGTGCGTGAGCCACTCCACCACCATCCGGACCTTCGGGATGGGGAGGAAGGGGGTCCGGACGATCCGAAAGGGTTGCCTTCGGTCGAACCCGGCGGCGTGGGGGTGCCGTCGCGCCACCACCGTCCACTGCACCTCGGGCATGCGGCGGGTGAGCTCGTAGTAGTAGACAGCGGTGCCGCCCGGGTGGGGGGCGAAGTACTCGGTGACCAGCAGCATGCGCACGGTCACACCCCGACCGGGGCTGCGGAGCCGGGCACCCGGTCCAGGTACTGCCGCGCCCAGACCTCGAGGCCCAACAAGGCGTACAGACGGTGTCCGTGGTCGGCGCGGCCATCCCGGTGCTCGTCCAACAGCCGGCGCACCGCCTCCGGCCGCAACCAGCCGCGTCCTGCGGCCCGCGTGTCCAGTAACAGGTCCGCCGCCAACTCGTAGAGGGGGCCTCGCAGCCACGGGCCCACGGGGACACTGAACCCCTGCTTGCGCTTCCGCAGGAGGGCAGGGGGCAAGAGGTCTGCGAGCGCCCTGCGAAGCAGGTACTTGGAGGTGAACCCGCGGAGTTTCCACTCCGGCGGCACCGTGGCCATGAACTCCACCACTTCGTGGTCCAGCAGCGGGACCCGCGCTTCCAGCGACCAGGCCATGGTCATGCGGTCCACCTTCGTGAGGCAGTCCTCCGGGCAGTAGAAGTGCGTGTCCGCGTACAGCATCCGGTTCCGGAAGTCGGCTTCAGGCAGAGCGTCCAGCCACGCCCGGAGGGCGTCCAGGCTGTCATGGCCGTCGAGGGTCCTGCGGAGGTCACCGTGGTACAGCTCGCGCCGCTGCGACGCGCCGAACAGCGTCATCCGACGCAAGTACCCTTCCGAAGGGCTCAGGCTGACGTCCGTGAGTAGCCCGCTGGCACGCTGCCGCCACGGGCCCGCAGGCAGGAGCCCGGCCAGCCGGGGCGCCCGGGCCCGGAGCGCGGCCGGCAGGCGGTACAGGGGCTTCAGCATCTCGTACCGCCGCTGCCACTCGTAGCCGCAGAAGACCTCGTCCCCGCCGTCCCCCGTCAGGACCACCGTGACGTCCTGCCGCGCGAGTTCCGAGACCAGGTAGGTCGGGATAGCGGACGAGTCTCCGAAGGGCTCGTCGAAGTGGGTCAACAGCTCCGGCAGCCGCCCGGCCACCCCGGGTTCCACCACCAGCTCGCGGTGCTGCGTTCCGTACCGCTCCGCCACCTGACGCGCATCGGGGAGCTCGTCGAAGTGAGCTTCCCGGAAGCCGATGGAGAACGTCCGCACGGGGTGAGCGCCCTCCAGGCTCATCAAGGCGACCACCGTACTGCTGTCCAGCCCGCCGCTGAGGAAGGCCCCCACGGGCACGTCGCTCACCAGGTGGGAACGCACCGCCTCCCGCAGCCGTCCCCGCAGCTCCGCCACGTACTCCCGCAAGCTCCTGGACGCCCGCTCCGCGGGGACGAAGTCCCAGTAGCGCTCCACCCTCAGGCCGGAACGTTCCAAGACCAGCCGGTGACCCGGCGGCAGCTTCCGGACGCCGCGGAACGCGGTGTGCGGGCTCGGGATGTACCCGTACGTGAGGTACAGGTCCAGGGCTTGTGGCTCCAGCTGCCGCCCCACGTCCGGGAGCTGAAGGAGCGCCTTGAGCTCCGACGCGAAGGCGATTCGGTCGCCCCGTTGCTGGTAGTACAGGGGCTTGATCCCGAGCCGGTCCCGCGCGAGCACGAGCCGCTCCCGCGCGGCGTCCCACAGGGCGAAGGCAAACATCCCGCGCAGCCTCCGGACACAGTCCACGCCGAAGGCCTCGTACGCGTGCACGATCACCTCGGTGTCCGAACGGGTCCGGAAGCGGTGGCCGCGGGCCTCCAACTCGGCCCGCAGCTGGTGGAAGTTGTACACCTCGCCGTTGTACACGAGCCAGACCGTCCGGTCTTCGTTGGTCATCGGCTGGGAGCCACCGGAAGGGTCGATGACCCGCAGCCGGCACATGGACAGGGCCACGTGCGGCGCCTCGTGATAGCCTTCCTCGTCCGGCCCCCGGTGGTGCAGCGCCCGGTTCATCCGGCGCAACACCGCCCCGTCGACCACCGGGGTCGTTTTCAGGTCCACGACACCGCAGATCCCGCACATCTCCGCCTCACACCACGCAGAGGACGCGCTGGCGCAGCGAACCGGATATGCTCCCCGCGGTGAACACGGCGAACTCCACCACGTGCAGGAGCAGTACCGCCGGAAGTTCCCACGGTGCGAGAGCGACCTCCCGGCGGCGCGCGACGCCCATCAGCTTCCATCCCAGCCGGCCCAGGTAGGCCAGGAGCACCACGCCGAGCCAGGGCTCCGCCACGGTAGCCAGGCCGAGGGTAAAGACGAAGCGGTCTGGCGTGGACAGGTTCACCCAGCCCCGCCACGGCATCCAGGAGATGCGGACCGCCCGGCGGCCCGGCAGGGTGAGCCACACCCCCGCCTCCGCGTACTTGCGGAACCAGGCCGGGACGCCCGCGCCGTACTGAAACAGGCGCCGCATCATCTTGCGCAACGAGTCCCGCTGCACGTGCGCCACCACGGCTCCCGGCTGGTATCCGATGGGGAAACCGGCCCGCAGCAACCGCACGCACAGGTCCACGTCGAGGCCGACGGTGAGACTCTCGTCGAAGCGACCCACGCGCGCCAACGCAGTCCGCCTCACCACGAAGTTCGCCGTGTAGAAGGTGGGCGGAGGGAAGCCCAGTCCGGAGACGACGCACGGCTGCTGGGGCGTCGGGAAGGCGGCCACGGACAGGTACTTCTCCACCAGACGGCCGGGTCGGTACCCCGCCACCTCCCCCGCGACGGCCGCACACTCCGGCCACGCCCCCAAAGCCCGCACGGCCTGGTCCAGCCAGTCCTCGCGGGGAATGCAGTCCGCGTCGGTGAACGCGATCACGTCCCCCCTGGCCTCTTCCAATCCACGGTTCCGCGCGGCCGCTTCACCGGCTCTCGGCTCGACCACCACCCGGAGGCCCGACAGCCGACCGCAAAAGGCCTGCGCGACGGCGGCAGTGCCGTCCGTAGATCCGTTGTCCACGACCACAACCTCGTCCGCGGGGCGGACCTGCCGGGTCAACGCCTCCAGGCAGGCACCCAGGGTACGTTCCGCGTTGTACGCGGGTACCACCACGGACACCCGGACCTCGCTCATCGGAGTTCCTCCGAGCCCGCCCTCCACGGCACACGGGAGGGACCCGCATGAACCTCGGATGCACGTTCCCGCCAGCTGCCGCCCGGGCTCCACCCCAAGGTGGCCACCCAGTATCCCGTCGCGAAGCCCACGGCCCGGACGGCGTCCAGAAACGGGAATACCGGGTACCCCCTTTCCCCGCGGCCGACGGCGGCGAGGCGTCGGAGTACGCGGAGCGGGCTGGCAACACTGGCGCTGAGCGCCACACCGCCCTGATGCAACCCCTCCCTCAGCACCGCCGCGCGGCCCCCCAGTTTGGCCACCACCCGTGCTCTGGCCGCACCGTAGCCTCGCCACTGCTCGTACAACCCGCGCACCGTGGCCGGGTGCTGGTGGTACACGACCGCCTCCGGACAGCACACGAGGCGAAAGCGCCCGTCCCTGGCCACGCGCCAAGTCATCTCCAGGTCTGAGGCCGCCCTCAAGGACGGGTCGAATCCTCCCAGAACGTGAAAGACCGTCTTCCGGTAGGCGACGTTCGCGGTGACGAAGATGGGCCACGGCTGCGCCCGCCAGAGCGATTCCAACCGGAACGCGCCCGACCGCTCCAGGGAGCGGGCCACAAGGGATTCCCCAACACCGATCACGTCTCCCCCGCACACCCCTACGGTCAGGTCTTTGAAGGACGCCACCAGCTTGCGGAGCCAGTCCGGTTCGGCTACGCAGTCTGCGTCGGTGAAGGCGACGACCTCTCCCCGGGCACACGCCACCCCCAGGTTCCGGGCGGCAGCGCCGCCTGAAGAGGACGCCCCGCGGCACCGCAATACCCTCACGCCGAAACTCGCGGCGACCTCCGACGTCCGGTCCGTGGAGGCGTCGTCCACCACGATCACCTCGTACGCCTCCCTGGCGTAGTCCTGGGCCAGTAGGCTCCGCAGGCACGCCTGGATCCGTGGCGCCTCGTTCCGAGCGGGCACAACTACAGACACCTCGACCACGCGACTCTCCTCAGCGCTTAGACCGCCACTTGCGCAGCCGCCCTGGAGCGCATCCGGTACCACTCCACGGTACGCCGGAGGCCTTCGTCCAAGGGGGTCTGAGGGACGTAGCCCAGGTGTCGAGCCACAGCCTCGGGGTCACCCACGGTCCGGGATCGG
>BEII01000063.1 GCA_002898935.1 bacterium HR32 | reverse complement strand
CGGTTACTGGTGCCCGCGGGCATTTCCTAGGAGCCTACACGCCCCATCGTCCCAATCCTACGGTGGGCCTGTGGCGCGCGCTACCGCCTCAGGCCCCACGGGCTCAACCGCGCCCGCCGCAGCAAGACGGCGTTCACGGCCACGGCCACGGTGGAGAGGCTCATGAGGAGGGCTCCGACTGCCGGTGAGAGGAGCACGCCGAACCGGTACGCTACGCCCGCCGCCAGCGGAATCGCCACCACGTTGTAACCCGTGGCCCACACCAGGTTCTGCACCATCTTCCCGTACGTGGCCTCCGCAAGACGCAGCACGCGTACCGCGTCGAGTGGGTCGTTCTCCACGAGCACGACGTCCGCCGACTCGATGGCCACGTTCGTCCCGGCGCCGATGGCCACGCCCAGGTCGGCCTCCACCAGAGCCGGCGCGTCGTTGATGCCGTCCCCCACGAAGACCACGGGACCCTCGGCCCGGAGCTCGCGGACGAGGCGGGCCTTGTCCTGCGGGAGCACTCGGGCGGAGAAGCGGTCGATGCCGAGGTCTTGGGCCACTGTTCGCGCCACGGCCTCCGCGTCGCCGGTGACCATCACCACGCGCCGCCCCATGGCGTGCAGCGCCCGCACCGCCTCCCGGGCGCTCTCCCGCACCCGGTCTACGAGCGCGAACAGCGCACAGATCCGCTGCGGGTCCATGAGGGCCACCACGCTCTCGCCCCGCGCCTCCGCCTCCCGGAGCCCCTCCCGGAGCGGCTCCCCGATCGTCGTGAGCCCGAGTTCAGCTGCCCACTCCGGCCGGCCCACCCGGTAGAGCTGGCCGTCCCACGTGCCCTCGATGCCCTTGCCGGGGACGGCCCGCACGTTCTGCACAGGCTCTACCGGAAGGCCCTTGCTTCGGGCCGCCTCCACGATGGCCTGGGCGAGAGGGTGCTCGGAGGCCGCCTCCAGGGCCGCGGCGATGCGTAGCACTTCGGCCTCGTCAGCTCCGTCGGTATACACCGCGCGCACCCTGAGGCGGCCCTCGGTGAGGGTTCCGGTCTTGTCGAAAGCCACGGTGCGGATGTCCCGCGCCCGCTCGAAGGCCTCCCGGTTGCGGACGAGGATCCCGTGGCGGGCCGCAAGCGCGGTGGCGTTCACGATCACGAGGGGGATCGCAAGCCCCAACGCGTGCGGACACGCGATGACGAGCACCGTCACCGCCCGCTCCACCGCGAAGGCGGACGGCGCCCGCCCAACAAGCCACAGTCCCAAGGTGGCGCTGCCCGCAGCGACGGCAGTGTAGGTGAGCCACGCTGCGGCTCGGTCCGCCAGGACCTGGTAGCGGCTGCGGGCCCCCTGGGCTTCCTGTACGAGCCGGGCGATCTGGCTCAGGGTCGTCTGCTCCCCGGTCCGCAGGACCTGCACCCGGAGCGCTCCCTCCCCGTTCACCGAGCCCGCCACGACCTCCGATCCCGTCTGTTTGAGCACCGGGCGGGATTCCCCCGTAAGGAACGCCTCGTTCACGTGACCGGCGCCTTCGAGGACGACACCGTCGGCGGGCACCTGTTCTCCGGGCCGCACGAGGACCACGTCCCCTTCCCGCAGGGCCTCCACCGGGACGTCTTCCACCTCGCCCTTCCGCACGCGGTGGGCCACCGGCGGGACAAGGGAGGCCAGGTGCTCCAGGGCCCGGCTCGCACCCTGTACGGCGCGCATCTCGATCCAATGCCCTAGGAGCATCACGACGACCAAGGTGGCGAGCTCCCAGTAGAAGGGCTCGCCCGGTAGCCCGAAGGTCACAGCGAGGCTGTAGCCGTAGGCCACGGTGGTGGCGAGCGCCACGAGCGTCATCATGCCCGGCGAGCGCCGCAACACCTCCCGCACTGCTCCTTGGACGAAAGGGCCCGCGCCGTAGACGTACACGACGCTCGCGAGCCCTGGCTCCACCCACTCCGCTCCGGGGAACCGCAGGGACGGAAGCCCGAGCCACGCCCGCACGTGCTCCGAGAGAAGCAGGATGGGTACGGTGAGCGCAAGGCACACCCAGAACCGGTCGCGGAACATCTCCGGGGTGTGCCCTGCGTGCCGGTCGTGCGCCTGCGGCGCTTTGGGTGGCGCGTGGACGTGTGGGAGCTGGTGGTGCACGCGACCTCCTTCGGCCGGTGCCTAGAGTGCGAAACGGTACGGAAGGGATTAGGTCAGACTGAGCGGGTGCTCCTACGCCGCCACCGGGTAACCCACCCGCTCCAGGGCCTGCTTCAGGAGCTCCTCGTTGAGGGCGTTCTCCTCGAAGACGACCCGGACCTCCTTCGTCGTGGGGTCCGCGTGTACGGACCGCACGCCGGGGACGGTGCGGGCGGCCTGCTCCACCGTGGCCGCGCACCCGCCGCAGTGCATCTTGGGGACGCGGTAGACCTTCTCCATGGTTCACCTCCTCTAGGGGTTGAAGCGCCTGAGTCGCAGGCTGTTGGACACCACCGTGACCGAGCTCAGCGCCATGGCCGCGGCCGCGAACACCGGGTTCAGGAGCACGCCGAAGAACGGGTAGAGCACGCCGGCCGCCACCGGGATCAGGGCCACGTTGTACGCGAAGGCCCAGAAGAGGTTCTGGCGGATCGTGCGCAGGGTGGCGCGGCTGAGCCGGATCGCCCGCACGATCCCCCACAGGTCGTCCCCCACGAGGACGACGTCCGCGGCCTCCATGGCCACGTCGGTCCCCGCTCCGATCGCGATCCCGAGGTCGGCCTGGGCCAAAGCCGGCGCGTCGTTGATGCCGTCCCCCACGAAGGCCACCCGGTAGCCCTCGGACTGCAGCCGCCGTACCTCCTCCACCTTCTGGTGCGGGAGGACCTCGCTCAGCACCCGGTCAACCCCCAGCTGCCGCGCGATGGCCTCGGCGGTGCCCCGGGTATCCCCGGTGAGGATCGCCACCTGTAGCCCCATGCGCCGGAGCTCCTCGACGACCTCCCGCGCGTGGGGCTTGAGCGTATCCGCCACCGCCAGGACCCCGGCCGCTATACCGTCCACGGCCACCGCCATCGGTGTCTTGCCCTCCTGGCTGAGGCGGTCGGTCACCTCTAGAAGGCCGTTCGGGGAGAGCCCGCGCTCGCCGAGGAGGCGGAGGGTCCCAACGATCACGCTGCGTCCCTCGACCCGGGCCACGATCCCGCCTCCAGGGATGGCCTCGAAGCCTTCGGGATCTGCGAGCGCAATTCCCCTTGCCCGGGCGGCCTCCACCACCGCCTGCCCGAGGGGGTGTTCGCTCCCGCGCTCCGCCGAGCCAGCCAACTGGAGGAGGTCTACCTCCGAGAGCCCGTTCATGGGGTGCACGTCCGTGAGGGCAGGCTTGCCGCGGGTGAGGGTGCCGGTCTTGTCGAGGATCACCACCTGGACGCGGCCGGCCGCCTCCAGGGCCTCGCCGCCCTTGATGAGGACGCCGAGCTCTGCGCCCTTTCCGGTACCCACGAGGATCGCGGTCGGTGTCGCAAGGCCCAGGGCGCAGGGGCAGGCGATGATGAGGACCGCGATGAAGTTCGCAAGCGCAAACGTGAAAGAGGGCTGCGGTCCCCAGACCCACCACACGAGGAAGGTGAGGGTGGCGACGGCGATCACCGCGGGCACGAAGACCGCGCTGATCCTGTCCGCGAGGCGCTGGACCGGCGCCTTGCGGGTCTGGGCCTCCTCCACGAGCCGGATGATCTGGCTCAAGGTGGTGTCCTTCCCCACCCGGGTGGCTCGGAACCGGAACGCCCCCATCCGGTTCACCGTCCCGCCCAGGACCGCGTCCCCGGGCCCCTTGTCGACGGGCACGCTCTCGCCCGTGACCATGGACTCGTCCACTGCCGAGTGCCCCTCCAGGACCACTCCGTCCAGCGGGATCCGCTCGCCCGGCCGCACGACCACAATGTCCCCCACCTGGACCTCCTCGGCGGGGATCTCCGTCTCCTCGCCGTTCCGGACGACCCGCGCCTTCTGCGGGGCGAGGGCCATGAGGCGGCGGATGGCCTCGGAGGCCTGCCCCTTGGCCCGGGCCTCCAGGAACCGGCCCAGGAGGATCAGGGTGACGATGATCGCCGCGGTCTCGTAGTACACATCAGGCGCAAGGCCTGCCCGGGTGAAGGCGTGCGGGAGAAACGTGGCGGCGACGCTGTAGGCGTAGGCGGCAGAAGTCCCCAGCGCGATCAGGGTGTTCATGTCGGCGGTCCGGTGCCGCACCGCCGCCCAGGCACCCCGGTAGAACCGGAGACCGGCCCAGAACTGGACGGGCGTCGCGAGGAGGAGCTGCAGGAAGGGAGACGAGAGCCAGCTGGGGATCCACGGGACGTGCAGGCCGAGCATCTTCGGGATGGACCCCAAGACGATCGGGAGCGTGAAGGCGCACGCCACGAGGAACCGGGTACGGAGATCCCGCAGTTCCTGCTCCCGCGCCTCCCGCTCCGTGTCCCGGACCTCCGACTCCTCAACAGGCTCGTAGCCGGCCTGCCGGACCGCCCCGAAGAGGTCGCGCAGGGTGACCGTTCCCGGGACGTAGGTCACCGTGGCCCGTTCGGTAGCCAGGTTCACGGTGGCGTCCAGCACGCCGGGGACCGAGCGCAAGGCCTCTTCCACCCGTGCGACGCACGAAGCGCAGCTCATCCCCTGCACACCGAAGGAAGTCCGCTCGGTCCGCACGTCGTACCCGCGCTCCCGCACGGCCTCCACGACGCGGTCCAGCGGGGCATCTACGACCACGACCCGGGCGCGTTCGGTAGCCAGGTTCACGGTGGCGTCCAGGACCCCGGGGACTGAACGCAGGGCCTCCTCCACCCGTGCCACACACGAGGCACAGCTCATCCCCTCGATCGGAAGGTCCACCGTTCGACCGCTCATCCCCGTCCTCCGGCCTCGAAGACTTCGATGAGCTCCCCGATCACCCGCTCCCGCTCCCGGGGATCGTCCGACCGGATGGCGGTCGTGACACAGTGGTTCAGGTGGCGCTCCAGGAGCATGGTGTTGACCCGGTCCAGGGCGGCCTGCACGGCCTTCGTCTGCTTGAGCACGTCGACACAGTAGGCGTCCTCCTCCACCATCCGGATGACACCGCCCAGGTGCCCCTCGATGCTGCGCAGCCGCGCCAGGATCTTCTGCTTGGCCTGCGGGTCTAGCCCCCGTACCGTCCTCGCGCCCATACTCGACCCTCTACCCCTCCCCATGTGGGGAGGGGCCCGGGTCCAGGCTAGACCCTGTCGGAGGGCACGTCAAGCGGATGAGGGCGCTTCGGGGGACGGGTCGGAGGTCTCGGGGGCCGCGGAGGAGCCCTCCGCCCACCCTCAAGAGACGCCAGCCTTCAGAACGCCTTCCACCAGTAGCCCACGGTGAACACGCCCGCAGCCAGCAGGAAGGCAGCGGCCAGCCGGTGCACGTAGGGCACCGCGGCCCGCAGCCAGCGCGTTACCGTGGCTTCGAACAGGGTAACGCCCAACAGCACGGCCGTGAGCGTGGTGCCCATCCCGAGCGCGTACCCCACGAACTGGCCCGCGGCCTCCGTAGGTCCGCCGCGGGAGAGGGCGGTCCCCACCACCGCGAGGAAGACCGGCAGGGTGCACGCCAGCGAACAGACGCCGTAGGCCATACCGAAACCGAAGAAGGATGCGAGATCCCGACCTGGCGGGAGCCGCTCCCACACCCGAGTGGCCGCACGGATCCCCAGGTCACGGCCCGACAGAGCAAGCCACGTGCCTACCACCACCAGGGCCCCACCGATCAGCACGCCCCCGTAGGTGAAGGCGCGGGCCAACGCGTAGCCGCCCGTAGCGATCACGAGCCCAACCACCCCGAACAGGGCCAGAAACCCGAGAGTGGCCACGGAGCCGAGGGCGAGAGCCCGGGGGACGCGTGCGGTCAGGGGGCCAAGCGACGGGTACGCCAGCGCGTACGCCGCGAGGGAAGGGAGCAACAGGACGCCGCAGGGGTTCACCGCAGCCACCGTACCAGCAGCGAAGGCGTACCCCAGAGGGAGCCAGCCGACGGCAGCCGCCAGCTGGCCTTGGGCCCGGTAGAGCACGGGTGTGGCCGAGAGCAGGACCACTCCCAGGCCCAGCCCGACGAGGACAAAGCTCAGCCCCGCGAGCTCGCGGCGCGCACCCCCCGAGGACATTCGCTGCGTGTTCACCGCGCGGACCTCTCCTGCGAGTTGAGTTCCGTGGCGAGCCGACGCTCTCTTCCGTTTCAGTTTACTGCATACAGACGGAGTGCCAGAGGCTCGACCGGCTACACCACCCCACAGGTCGCGGAGCGATCTTTGGGGAGCCCGGTCAATCTGTGCGACGGCACCTCCGGCAGAAGCTCCTAGGGAGGAGTCCGTCCTACCGGAGCCGGATCCGGCGCAGGACCGAAGACCCGCCGGTACACGTCCTCCCCGTGGCTCGTGGCAAGGGGCTCCCCCACCCGGATACGGTAGGTCCGGGTGCCGTCCGGAAGGCGCTCGGCGCGGAGGAAGAGGACCCCATCCAGCCCCTGGAAGGAGCGGCTCAACTCGAACAGGTGGGTCACGAAGAACACCCGCACGCCTCGCTCTGTGAGGGCCCGGAGGATCTGCCGGGCGATCTCGGAGCCCTCCCGTTCGTTCGTGGAGGCAAAGGCCTAGTTCACGAGGAGCACGGAGTCCGGGCGGAGGCGGTCGACGATCTCGCTCATCCGGGAGAGCTCCTCGTCGAGCTTCCCCCGCTCCATGCGGACATCCTCCCCGCGGGGGAAGTGGGTGAAGAGGCCGTCACAGAGGCTCGCGCGGTAGCCCTCCGCCGGGACGAACATTCCGGCCTGCATCATGAGTTGGGCGGCCCCGAGGCTGCGCAGGACCGTGGTCTTGCCGCCCGAGTTGGGTCCGGTGATGAACACGAGGAGGGTGCCGTCCGCCTCCAGGTCGTTGGGGACCACGGGCCCGTTCAGGGTGAGGGCGAGTCCAGGGTCGTAAAGGCCCCGGAAGGCGAGCCGTGGCTCGCAAGGTGGCTCCGGGGTCGGCATGCAGGTGGGGGACCCGCGGTGCGAGAGCGCCTCGTGGAGATTCAGGCAGCCCACGTAGAAGGCGAGCTCCGCCCGGAGCATCCGGAAGAAGTCACGGACGTGGTCGGCGGCCTGCCCGAGGCTACTGGCGGCGGAGGCGATGGCGCGATTGTGGAGCTCGCCGAGTGCCCGGGCGCCGGCCTCGTCGCGGGGATGGACCTCGAAGCGGAAGACGGGTGGCTTCGGCTCGAAGAGTGCCCGCCAGCGGTCCACCCAGGTCTGGCGCGATCTGGGGGCGCGGTGCAGGAGGTAGTGGGTGCCCTTGTTCGCCTGGCCCAGCTGGGCGCTCAGGAGCACGCCCTGGGGGAACGTCAGCTCGCGGAGGTGTTCTTCCACTTGGTCCAGGTACGCACCGCCGAGGTTCTCCTGCACCGTGGCGAAGAAAGCCCTCCACCCCTCAGAGGAGAAGCGTTGGCAGCACCTATCGGCCAGGCTCAGGAGCCTCCTCAGGGAGCCCAACAGCTGGCGCAGGGTTTCCACGGACTCCCGGAACACCCAGTCCGGGTAGCGGGAGAGCACCCCGGAGTACGACTCGCGGACTTGCTCGGCGGCCTCCACCACGAGCTGGTAGAGCTCGCGGACGACCTCCCGGTGGCGGAGGCAGTCCTGGAGGACGGCCTGACGGTAG
>BEII01000062.1 GCA_002898935.1 bacterium HR32 | reverse complement strand
GGAGGGTGCCGCGGCGGACCCCGCCACCTGGGTGCATGACGCACCCCCCTCCTCCCGGGGACCCGTCCGCCCACGCCCCCCGCGGCTGAGCCGCAGAGAGCGCGAGGTGGCGGAACTGGTGGCCCAGGGGTTCACGAACCGGGAGATCGCGGCCGCTCTGGGCATTTCGGAGAAGACCGCCTCCACCCACGTCCAGAACATCCTGAACAAGCTAGGCGTGGGATCCCGTGCCGGAATCGCCGCATGGGTCGGGCGGATGCGTCCTGATCAGGCGCCCTAGGGAATCCTCCCGATGCGGGCTGCGCCCTCAGGCCCGTAGCCTCAATCCAAACGCAGCCGAAGGAGGCAGGCGATGGCGAGTGCACAGGCAGAGTGGAAGGCGGACTTCTTCGGGACGGTGAACCAGATGCCGCCTGAACCCGTGGGGTTACTGATCCACGTGCTGGAGGTGATGGCCAGCGAGCCGACCTTCCACAGGGCCCGCCGGGAGCTCCTGCAGGACCTTGGGGTGTCGGCCGGTGGCCGGATCCTGGACGGGGGGTGCGGGACCGGGGTGGCCCTGCCCGACATCCTCGAGGTGTGTGGCCGTTCGGTGCAGGTCTACGGGGTCGATCCCACCGACGCGTTCCTGGACGTTGCCCGGAAACGGGCCAGGGATCTCGGAGTGGTCGGAGCGGAGTACCGGAACGGTGACGTGCGGGCGCTCCCCTATCCCGACCACCACATGGATGGGGCGTTCTGCGAGAAGGTCCTCCTGCACGTGGGGCCGCCGGAGGCGGTCCTCAGGGAGCTCGTGCGGGTCACACGTCCCGGTGGCCGGGTGGGGGCGATTGATTGGCAGCCCCACTTCGTCCTGAGCTGCACACGACCGGATCTTGAGGCGAAGTTCAACGGCCTGTTCCGGCAGGCGTTGTACGACTACCGCGCCGCGCCCAACCTGGCACGGTACTTCGCCCAGGCAGGGCTCCAGCAGGTGCGTACGCGCACCTACCTCGCCCACACGGATCGCCTGGGGGATCCGCCCTTCTGGCGGGCCTTCCTCGTCGAGCAGCTCCCGCTGTTCGTGGGGGCGGGGCTCCTGCAGCCGGAGGAGGCGGAAGCCCTGGCCGCAGACTTTCACGCGCTGGATGCGCGGGGGTGGTTCCGCGCGAGCTTCGTGGTCTACACCGCGGTGGGCACGAAACCCGCATAGGCCGACCGGAACGCTTCCGGAACGCCGGGCCTGTGTTGCTCACGAATGCGGCTTTGCGCGGGAGGTGAACGCCGTGCGGGTGGGCTTTGTTCTGGCGTTGGTCCTGGTGATGGGGGCGCGGCTGGGTGCGCGCGCGCCGATCCCGCCTGCTTCGGCAAGCCCGAGATCGGGACAGAGTCTTGTGGTCACGATGGGCGAGTACTGGTTCAGGCCCGCCCGGCTTGCGCTCCGGGTCGGCTCGACCGTGACCCTGCGGCTCGCAAACCAAGGGGTGCTCGCCCACGAGCTCATGGTGGGCCGCGGGGTCGTGCGGGAGGCTTCAGGTAAGCCGGACCGGTACCGGGAGGACTTCTTCGCGGGCCTCCGGGTGGAGGTCCTCTCCGCCGTCCGGGTCAAGCGGGCCACCCTGGGGAAGGCACGGCCTGTGGGCCCCCTCGCGGAGAAGCTCTTCATGCACGAGGGGATGGAGAGGGAGCATCCCTTCATGGTCGACCTCGAGCCCCGGGGCACGGCAGTCCTCCGGTTCACCGTGCCCGGCGGACGGGTGGGGAGCTGGGAGATGGGGTGCTTCGAGCAGGACGGCGCCCACTACCTGGCGGGCATGAAGGGGGTCGTCTCCGTCACCCCCTAGGACCGTTCGGGGGAACGATGCGCACGGGATTCACTCGGCGGAGATGGTGGACCGCGGTGGCGGTCCTCGTGCTCTGGGTGGGCTCCGCCCACGCCGGGCGGCTGGGGCGCTTCGTTCCCCTGGCGAGCCCGTACGGGGAGTTCACGATGCTCGTACCCGAGGGTTGGACGTTCGTCCCCGGGGCCGAGGAGAACCCGGTGATCGTGGCACCCCGCGGGCGGCTATCGCCCTCCCTCGCCATTGCAGTCCTCAACGCAACCGCTCCCCTGCAGCTCCAGATGGTCCGGCTGTTCCTGAACCCCACGCCGGACCTTGAGCGCTGCTTCGTTCAGGCAGGGCTTTCCGGGAGCTACGCCTGTCTTGGGCCCTACTACGAGCGGTTCGAGCCGAGGATGTCGGCGGCCGCCGCAAGCCGCGTCCTCCTCACGACCTGGCAACAGCAGGGGGCGCGTCTCTTGGATGTCCGGATCCAGCCGCTGGGGTTCGACCGGGCCGTGGCGGCGGTGCGGATCGGGAAGGGAGGAACGGTCCTGGAGGAGGCTGGCCTCGTCCAGACGATCTCCCTTCCGGACCTCTCCCTGCGCGGGCTTCCCGGGCTTGAGAGCGTGCGCGCGTACATCACCTACGCGGTGGTGGCCGGGTGCGAGGCGCCCGCAGGGCAGATGGTACAGGTGCTGCCCCTGTGCCAAGCGAGCCTCCTAAGCTTCCGCAACCTCCGCTGGCCGCTGCGGTGGGTGCTCCACCAGCTCCAGGAGAACGAGCGCACCCTCAGCCAGATCACCCGGGGAGCACTGAACATGCTGGAGATGAGCCGCAGGCGCACCCAGATGATCGCAGACTTCGGCAACACCATGCGGGCCATGCAGTACGACACGTACATGCGGGTCGTCTCCCAGAACTACCTCGCGGGGGAGAAGGCGATCGCAGCACTGGGCGGTCAAACGGTGGTGCGCCATCCCTCCTCCGGGGAGCTGTACATGGCGCCCGGAGACTACCGGTATTACTGCCTTTCGGCTTCCGGAACGGTGTGGTACACGAACGATGAGCTCGCCTTCCGAAGCCGGTGTCCCGCACCCCTCCGCCGCCTCGGGCCCTGAGGCCGGGAATCGGCTCAGGCGCAAGGCCTGTGGGCATCGCCCGGTGCGGCCTCCAGGGGCGCCTCCTGCACGAGGGGTAGCAAAAAAGGAGAAGGTGCTCCCCCCTGCGGGCGACGCGTCCTCCAGATGCGGCCGCCCTGCATCTCCAGGAGGTGCTTTAACGATGGCAAGGCCCAACCCGAGCCCGCCCGCCCGCCGGGCCCGGGACCGGTCGGCCCGGTAGAACCGCTCGAAGATATGGGGGAGGTCGTCGGGCGGGATGCCCCGGCCGGTGTCCTCCACGGAGACCACCGCGTGGGTGCCCTCCCGGCTCACCCGCACGCGGATCTCTCCCCCTTCGGGCGGGAACTTCAGGGCGTCGTCCAGGAGGTTCGTGTGGTCTTCCTCTGTCCCCCACCAGATCACGCGGCGCCGGGAGCCCCTGGCGAGTAGCCATGGGGAGGAAGTTACCCTGCGAACACCGGCGCAAGCTCCAGTTCGAAGCCGGGCAGCTCTGGGTCTAGCGCGACCCGCTCCGGGTTCCCGTGCCTTGTGGGCTCCCGGCCGGGCCGGTACACCTCCACGGTGCGGGCATAGGGGTCAATGAGCACGCCGACGCGGGCGCCATTCCGGAGGTAAACCCCCATCTTCTCGCGGAGCTCCTGCACGGTCTGCGAGGAGGAGCGGACCTCGAAAACGGCATCCGGACACAGTGGTACAAACCCCTCTTGCTCGTCTGCGCTCAGCGCCTCCCACCGCTCCCGGGCCATCCACGAGGCGTCGGGAGACAGCAGCGAGCCGTCAGGGAGGTGGAATCCGGTGGAGGAGTCGAAGACGACCCCGAGCTCGGTCCGCCTGTTCCAGTCCCTGAGCTGCCCAATCACCTCACCGCTGCGTCTTCCGCTCTTCCCTCCCGTGGGGCTCACGACCATCCTCCCGTCCGCGGTCCGCTCGAACTGGTACCCGGGGTTGCGCTCCGAAAGCAGCCGCAGCTCCTCGTCCGTCACCGGCCGCAGCAGGTCCAGCAGGATCGCCATCCGCTCACCCCCGCTCCATTGTGCCACGGCCGCACCGGTCCCTACGTCCGCGGGACGGGCCTGATCCCGTTACGCTGGAAGCCGCCCCACGCCAGCGCGGTCATCACCAGATGGCCCTCACGGCGTACTGCCTGATTGCTGGGTCCGCCGTGAGGATCTCCAGATCCTCCAGCTGCGCCTGGGCCACCAGCATCCGGTCGAACGGATCCCGGTGGAAGGGCGGCAGGGTGTGCACGTGCAGGGCATGCCGCATCGAGACGGGCAGGGCCTCGATGCCGTTCCGGACCATCTGGTCCACCAGGAAACTCCCCATGGGTTCCGCAACCCGGATCCGGCCCAGGCCGGCCTTGATGGCGATCTCCCACCCGCTGGCCGCGCTCAGGAACAGCTCGTTCCGGCCCGATCGGATCACCCCCCGGGCCCGCTCCGAAAGGCGAGGGTCATCCGTGATCCACCACAGGAAGACATGGGTGTCCAGTAGGACCCGCAGCACCCCTACCGCTCGAACTCCTCCAGGATCTCATCCGGAAGGGGGGCGTCGAACTCCGGGGAGATCCAGACTTTCCCTGCTGCGGTGCCGGGTGTGCGCTCTTGGGGCCGTTCCCGGGCAGGGACCAGGCGCGCGACGGGCCTGCCGGCGCGGGCGATCACGACCTCCTCACCGGCCGCCACGCGCTCCAGCAATTTCGAGAGGTGGGTCTTGGCCTGGTGGACGTTGACCCGGATCATCGATCCTCCTCCGGCCGAATGTTAGACTAAGCCGTGGACTAAGGCAATAGCCTCCACCCGGCAGGACCGGCCACCCGTAACCGTGAGGGGGTACCCGCGCCCCGAAGCCGAGGCGCTGGAGCGCCTGCGGCAGGCGATCTTCCCAGACCTCAAGCCGGCGCCTTTCGGGACCCCACCGCCAGAGCCAGGACGCCCGCCCGGGGTTGAGGAGGACAACGGCTAGCAGTGGAAGAGAGAGGGAGGTGGTACCCGTGGAGACACCAGGCAGGCTCACCATCCAAAACTCACGGGCCAGCAGGGCGGGAGGGTGAGGAAGTCGTGTCTACCAGCTTTGGGAGCCCCCTGGCGTAGACGACCTGGCGCGTATCCAAAACGTCGGACCGCTCGAGCGCGCGGAGGATCTCAGGACCCCGATCTGGGAGTCCGACGAGGAACTTGAGCAGTTTCTCGCGGATGTGTATGCTGCGAGGCTTCCGAAGTACAGCCTTTGACCGGGAGACCGCCCGAGTGGCCCCAGGACGGGCGGTCCCGAGTTCGCCAGGAGATGGCCGAACTGAAGGCTGACCTGCTCCGCCTGATGTTCATTTTCTGGGTTGGCCAGCTCGGCGCCGTCCCTGGTATCCTCTTTGCCTTCTTCCGGACGTAGCGGCCCTGGTGGCGTTCGGGGTACCCATGGGGCGGTCTCAATCCTCGGGCTGGGGGCTGCCTGCTACACGGCGGGCGATCTCGTCTTCCAGCAACAGCTCCAGCCCAACTGCTCGGCCTGGGCCTGGGCCAAGCGCCTAGGCGGGATGATGGACACTCTGGAAGTCCGCGCAGGGCCTTGAGCTTGCTCTCCAGGTGATGGGGTTTCACGGTGGGCCAGGACCCACTCAGGACTTCGGATTCCGGGCGTCAGGCCCCCCGATCTGGCGCAGGACGAGGGGCGCGGGACACGCCATGACCGGAGTCCCTGTGCGGCGAGGGCTTCCGGCTGGTGGGCCGTGAGGGACTCGAACCCCCGACGCCCGGGTTAAAAGCCCGGCGCTCTACCCACTGAGCTAACGGCCCCGCACCGATTCTACACCGCCGGCTGGGCCGCGGCGGCTACAATGGGCGCAGCCCCAGGCGGTGGAGGTGCCCTTGAGCGGCGAGGCGTACGCCCTGCTGGCTGCCCTGGCGTTCGCCCTCAGCACGGTCTTCACGCGGCAGTTCTCGGTGGGCTCGGGAGGTCGCCGGCCCGTGGCCCCAGAGGTCGGGGTGTTGGTCAGTCTGAGCACGGACCTGGTGGTGTTCGGGGCGCTCGCCGCCCCCGAACTCCGGCACGGACTGGGCGCACGGCTGGACCTGCAGGCCGTGGCGCTCTTCATGGTCGGTGCCGTGGTGGCCAGCATGCTGGGCCGGAACCTCGCCTACGCCAGCGTCAAGCGGGTGGGTGCCGGACGGTCCACGGCCATCCGGTTGTGCAACACGGTGTTCGCGGCGGCAGTTGGCTGGGTGTGGCTCCGGGACCTGCCGCGGCCCTGGCAGCTGGTGGGTGCGGCCATGGTGACCGTGGGGCTGTGGGTCGTCGTGACGGAGCGCGAGGGCTGGCGGGACTCCGTGGACTGGAAGGGACTCGCGGCCGCAGTCGGCGCGGCTCTGGCCTTCGCGCTGGGGGATACGGCCCGCCGCGCGGGCCTGCAACTGCTGCCCTCCGCGGCCGTGGGCGCCTTCGTAGGGGTGTGGGCTGCGCTCCCGGTCCAGCTGTTGTGGCTGCGGCCGTGGCGCTGGCGGCGGGACGCTGTGAGACAGCTCTGGCGGCCCGACGTTCTGGCCGGCGGGTTCTTCAACACTCTGGCGTTGCTGCTCCTCTTCTTCGCGGTGCAACGCACGCCGGTGGCGAACGCCGCAGCCCTGTACAACCTTCAGGTGCTGATCGTGATCGCCTTGGGCCGCTGGATGTTGAGGGGCGAAGACCCCGGAGGCTTGCGCCTGGTGGGTGGCAGCGCCCTGGCCGTGGCAGGGGCCCTGGCGGTGCTCTGGGGCTAAAGGGTCGCGAACCCCGACTGGCCTGTCTGCCGTACCATCGAAGGAGAGGAGGCACTGCGTTGCCGGACATCCGCGTGGGGGACATCAGGCTGCACTACGAGGAGTGGGGCAGCGGCCCGCCGTTGTTGTTGCTGCACGGGTTTCCGTTCTCCTTGGCCATCTGGTCGGAGGTGGCGAGCAGGATCGGGGACGCCGCGAGGGTCGTGGCTCCGGACCTGCGCGGCCACGGCCGGTCGGACAAGCCCGGAGGCCCGTACACCATGGAGGTCCTCGCGCAAGACGTCTTGGGCCTAGCGGACGCCCTCGGACTGGAGAGTTTCGTGCTCGGCGGGCACTCCATGGGCGGCTATGTGGCGTTCCGGGTGGCCGCGCACGTGCCGGAGCGGCTCAGGGGCTTAGTGCTCGTCGCGACCCGGGCGGAAGCGGACACCGAAGAGGCAAAGGCCAGGCGCCGGGCGGCCGTGGAGCGGATCCAGCGGGAAGGCAAAGCGGGGTTCGTGGACGAGTTCCTGACGGGGCTGGTGAGCGACCGGACCCGTACGGACCGGCCGCAGGTTCTGGAGCAGGCTCGCGCGGTTGCCGAGGCGGTGCCTGAACACGTCCTCGTCGCGTGCCTGCAAGGGATGAGGGAACGGCCAGACAGCCGGGAGCTCCTGACTCGCCTCCACGTACCTGCGCTGGTCCTGGTTGGCGGCGCGGACCGGGTGATTCCTCCAGAGGCTGCTCGGGCCATGGCAGAGGCGCTCCCTCGGGCGCGCTTGGTCACTGTCCCGGACGCGGGCCACCTCCCCATGCTGGAAGCACCGGAGGCCACTGCCGCGAGCCTGCGCGCGTTCCTCGAGGGGCTGCGCGCTTAGGCGTGCCTACAACAGGACCAGTTGCTCCGGCGCCCGGGGCGGCTCGAGCGGCCGAGGCGGGCGCAGGCGGACCTTGCGCTTGCACTCGGCTACCCGGGCGGCGACCTGTCGGCGGTAGGAGGCGGGCGCGTAGCG
>BEII01000061.1 GCA_002898935.1 bacterium HR32 | reverse complement strand
GTACCCTGACCCACGGCTTCGGGCTGAAGGACGCCACACCATACAACGTGTTGTTCCGCGGTGCCAGGCCGGTGTTCGTCGACGTGCTGTCGTTGGAACCGCGCGACCCCGCCGACTTCGTCTGGCCCGCCTACGGACAGTTCGTCCGCACCTTCCTCCTCCCGCTGGCGGTCTGGCGGTTCGCGGGCATCCCGCCGGCAGTCGTGTTCCTGGACTACCGGGACGGCCTCACGCCAGAGCAGGCCAGCCGGTGGCTCGGGCCGCTGGTGCGGCTGCGACGGCCGGTGTTCACCCTGGCTACGATCCCCAGCTGGCTGAGCCGTCGGGCAGAGCGGATGGGCGACCGACTGCACGGGACCCGGCGGGCAGCCGACCCGGAGGCGGCGCGGTACGTGCTGCAGAGGCTGTTCCGGGGCCTACGTGGCCAACTCGAGCAGCTGAAGCCTCCGGCCCACCGGCACTCGCACTGGACCGGGTACGAGGAGGAGGCAGCGCGCACGGCCCCCGAGGCGTGGCGCGCCAAGCACGACTGGGTGGTGGGCACGCTCCAGCGTCTGCGACCTCGGACCGTACTGGACGCGGGCTGCAACACCGGGTCCTTCGCGGAGGCGGCCGCCACGCTCGGGGCACGGGTCGTCGCGGTGGACAAAGACCCGGTGGTGGTGGGAGTGACCTGGCGTCGAGCGGCCGCCTCGGGCCGTGACGTCCTCCCCCTGGTGGTGGACCTGGCGCGTCCGACGCCAGCGGTAGGGTGGAGGAACGCGGAGTGCCGGAGCTTTCTCGACCGAGCGCGGGGCGCCTTCGACGCGGTGCTCATGCTGGCGCTGGTGCACCACTTGGCGGTGACGGAGCGGGTCCCTGTGGAGGAGATGGCGGCGCTGGCAGCGGAACTGGCCCGGCAGTTCGTGCTGGTGGAGTTCGTCCCGCGGGACGACCCCATGTTCCGCCGGCTGGTGCGGGGCCGCGGGGAGCTGTTCGAGGACTGGACGCCGGAGCGGTTCGAGGCCGCGTTCCGACGCTGGTTCGATGTGACGTCGGTCGCGGAGCTACCGGATAGCGGGCGGCGGCTGTACTGCATGGTTCGCAGGAGCTGACCGTGTGGTGGGGACTGCTCCGGGCGGCCTCTCTCGCAAACCTCCTGTGGTTGCCCGTGTGGGAGCGGGTGTTGTACAGCCGCGCGTGGGGCGTGCGGGCTACCGAAGCCCACGCGGCGGCGGTGGTCGGGCTCGTCTCGCTGGCCCTGGCCCTCTGGGCGGTGGAGGCGGTCTGCCGCCGCTGGGGTGGGGCCGGCCGGGTGCTGTGGACCGTGCTCGTGGGCTCCGGTCTGCTCGTGCCCCTGAACGTCGTCCGGCGGACGGTCCTACCGGTGCACCTGGGCGGCGGGCCTTGGCCGTGGGAGCTGAAGGTCCTGGGGCTGGTGGGAGCGGTCGCGCTCGTGGTGTGGGTGGCGGTCCGACACCTCCCGGCGGCGGAGAGACTGCTCGGAGGACTCCTGGTCGCCTGTGTCCCCTTCGTGGCCGTGACGCTCGCGCAGTCGCTGGTTCTTGTGTGGCCGGGACCGGGGCGACCCGCCGAGGTGCAGCTCACCGGGCCGCGCACGGTGGTGCGCCGGACCGTGGTGTTGCTGTTCGACGAGCTTGACTACGAGCTCGCCTTCGAGCGTCGTGAGCCGGGGCTCCGCTTGGATGAGTTCGACCGGCTCGCCGCCCGTTCCCTTCGCGGCACCCGGGTGCGCTCCACCGCGGACCGAACGCTCAAGGCGGTGCCGACGATGCTCACGGGAAGGTGGGTGGACGAAGCAGTCCTGGACTCGCGGAACCGGTTGTGGGTGCGGTTCCACGGGGAGGAAGAGTTCCAGGAGCTCGCGAGAGCGCAGACGCTCTTCAGGACGGCGAGCGCCGCGGGGGCACGGTTGGCCGTGGTGGGCGCGTGGCTCCCGTACTGCGGCCTGGTGCCACAAGGCTCGCCGTGCTGGCAGGTGCCGCTCCTCAACGACGGCGGCGCGGGGTGGGAGGGACCGAGGCCACGAGATCACACGGCCGTCCTCGAAGCGTTGGGCCGTCAGGCCGTGCACGCGGCGAGGGCCGCGCCGGTCCTCAGTCGGTGGCTTCAGGAGGACCCGGACGCGTGGTACCGGAGGCTACTGGAGGCTTCCGTGCAGGCGGTCTCCGATCCCACTCGCGACCTGGCGTGGGTACACCTGCCGATACCCCACCCGCCGTGGGTCTTCGACCGCGCGGAACAGCGCGTCCGGTACAGCGCAGGCGGCTACGGAGACAACCTGGCTCTGGCGGACCGTACCCTCAGGGCTTTGCGGGAGGCGATGGAGCGTGCCGGGGTGTGGCAGGACAGCGTGGTGGTCGTGACCTCCGACCACTGGTACCGGGAACGGAAGGGCGACGACCGGCGAGTGCCCCTCTTCGTACGGTTCCCGGACGAAGTCGGCTGGGAGTACTCCGAGCCGGCGGACATCACCCTGGTGCACGACCTCGTGCGGGCCGTCCTCGAGGGGGAGGCGCGCTCCGCTTCCGAACTCGCGCGCTGGCTCAGCCCGCTCGGCCCGTAGACCACCCCAAAGACGCCGAGCGGTTCTTGCAGTGGTCTCCTTCGCTCGGGGAGTTTCCTGGGAGAGGCTGTTCGCGACTCCACCGTCGAGACCTCCCCCAGGGGCCGGAGGCCTGTGGCAAGATGGAGGTCAGCCGCGCATGTGGGGAGAACTCTTTGCGCTCCTGGCCGCGGTGGCCTTCGCGCTCGCCACCGTGCTCTCCCGGCGCTTCATGGTGGGGCCGTCCCCCGTGGCGCCGGAGGCCGGGGTGTTCGTCAGCATCGTCACCAACGTGACGGTGTTCGGGGCGCTGGCGGTGGTGGAGTGGGCCCGCGGAGCGCTGGAGAGTTTGACCCCCGCGTCCTTTGCCTTCTTCGTCCTGGGGGGCCTTTGCGGCACGGTGGCTGGCCGCAACCTGTCGTACCAGAGCGTGCTGCGGATCGGCCCCTCGCGCTCCACGGCCATCCGGCTGTCCAACACGCTGTTCGCGGCGCTGATCGGGCTCGCGGTGCTGCGGGAGCTGCCAAGGCCAGGCCAGTTGGCAGGCGCCGTGCTCATCACCGCGGGGCTGTGGCTGGTGATCCGGGAGCGCGGCAACAGCCTGGCTCGGGCCGACCCCACAGGGGTTCTGCTGGCCCTCGGCGGGGCCGTGGGGTTCGCGTTGGGCGACACCTTCCGGCGCGCTGGGCTGCAGATCACGCCGTCCCCGTTCCTCGGCGCGGGGATCGGCGCGTGCACCGCACTCGTGGTGCAGAGCACGTGGCTCTGGACGCGCGCGAGGAGCGGGTCCCGCCACGCCCGGCCGTGGCGGGCCGACGTGGTCGCCAGTGCCCTGGCGAACACCGCGGCCATCCTGTTGCTGTTCTTCGCCTTGCAGCGCACCGCGGTGGCCAACGCCGCGGTGCTCTACAACCTCCAGGTCCTCCTGGTCATCCTCCTCAGCCGCTGGGTGCTACCCGGGGACGAGCGGGTGGGCTTGGGGCTCGTGGCGGGAAGTGCGGTGTGCCTGGTGGGGACCGCGGCAGTGCTCTTCGGCTGACCGGACGGGACTTTGCACGCCCGTCACAGGTCCGCGGTACCCTAGAGCCGATGGCGCGGTTGGTGTGGGCCGGGTTCGCCGGGTGGCTCGCCTTCGGAGCCCTCGTGGTGGGAGGGGTGCCGGTCGGAGTGCCGCTATGGCTGCGGGAGCTCCTCGGGGTGCGGACGCCGGTGGAGGCGATCGGCGAGCGCCTGTTCCGGACCCTACCGCCGGAGACGTTCGCGCTACTCGTGAACGTGCTGGAGGACGCGGGACGGCGGTACCTAGGGGTCACCCACCTCGCCAAGACCGCCGCGCTGCTCGGCGCCAACGGGGTCGTGTTCGTGCTCGGGGCGGTCGGGGTGTGGGCGGTGCGGCGCTGGACTCCCGCGAACCCCTGGAGCACCGCCGCTGCGCTTGCCGTGGGGTCGTGGCTCGCGTGGTCGCTGGTCCTCCTGCCGCTTGCGGGTGCCGGGCTCGTCGGCGCTGGACTCGGGCCGCCCCTTGCAGTGGCAGCCTCCCTGGCGGCCGGGAGCCTGGTGTACGCAGCGCTCGTGGCCGTGGCGCTCCCGCGGCCGAGTCCTCAGGCAACTGGCGGCACGCTTTCGCGACGCCAGGCGCTGCGGGACGGGGTGCGCGTGGTGGTCGGCCTGGTGGTGGGCTCGGCCCTCGGCCTGTGGCTCGAGCGCGCGGCCGCGTGGGCGCAGTCGGTGTTCGAACGGATCCGCGGGCTTCCACCGGAGGTAACGCCCAACAGCGAGTTCTACACGGTCAGCAAGAACTTCTTCGACCCGGAGGTGGACGCCCGTAGCGGGCGTCTGGAGGTCTCGGGCCTGGTGGAGCGCCCGTTCCGACTGAGCCTCGAAGAGTTGAAGGCCCTTCCCGGCTACAGCCGGCCGCACACCTTTGAGTGCATCAGCAACCCGGTGGGGGGTGACCTCATCGGGAACGCCGTTTGGAAGGGCGTACGGTTTCGGGAGCTCGTGGAGCGCGCGCGGCCCCGGTCCACGGCCCGCAAGGTGGTGTTCTGGTGCGCGGACGGCTACCACACGGCCCTGCCCCTGGCGGACGTCCTGGACCCGGAGAGCTTCCTGGCCTACGAGATGAACGGGGAAGTTCTCCCGAAATCCCACGGCTTCCCGGTGCGCGCGGTCATCCCCGGCTTGTTCGGCATGAAGAACCCCAAGTGGATCACCAAGCTCGAGCTGACGGACAAGGACCACCTCGGTTACTGGGAGCAGCAGGGCTGGAGCGACGAAGCCGTGGTGAAGACCATGTCGAAGTTCACCACGCCCACGGACGGGGCCACGGTGCCCGCGGGGACGGTGGGGGTGGGCGGGGTGGCGTACGCGGGAGACCGGGGGGTCTCGGCGGTGGAGGTGAGCTTCGACGACGGCCGGACCTGGAGGCGTGCGGAACTCAAGCCCGCCATGGGCAAGCACACGTGGGTGCTCTGGGGGCTCCTGTGGGATGCAAAGCCCGGCCGCCACGTCCTGAAGGTGCGGGCCAGGGACGGGGTGGGGACGCTGCAGGACGGCCGCAGCCGGCCCCCGCTGCCCGAGGGTGCCACGGGGTACCACACCATCCGCGTCACCGTCCGATAGGGGCCTTCCCGAAGGGACCGTCCGACCGGCGCGGGGTCCGCAAGAACCGCTGCACGATTTCTGGGGGTGGGTGTAGCTTGCCCGGGGGTTCGCCAAGGTCCTTGCCTGGTCGGCGGGAATGCCTAAAATGAGAATGAGTCTTATTTCTATGCGGATGACCCGGCAGCGCAGGGAGATCCTGGCGGTCCTCTCCCGCACCCGATCCCACCCCAGTGCGGAGGAGGTGTTGCGCCAGGTGCGGACCACCCTCCCGAGGGTGAGCTTGGGCTCTGTCTACCGCAACTTGAAGACCCTGCGGGAGGCGGGGCTCGTGCGGGAGATCGTGACCGCGGAGGGGCGACGGTACGACGCGGTCACCGCCCCGCACCCGCACTTCGTCTGCGAGCGCTGCAGCCGGGTGTTCGACCTGGCAAGGCCCCTGCCGCCCCGGGCGCTCAGGCGCGCGCTGCCCCAGGGGTTCGCGGTCAGCCAGATCCACTTGGAGCTCAGGGGGACGTGCTCGGAATGCGGAAGCCAGCCGTGAACTCGTCCCGCACCGAGGACTACCTCCGCGCGGTCCTGCACCTGCGCACCCAGGGGCGGGTCACCCTCACCGCCCTGGCCCGTCGGCTGGGCGTCTCCGTGGCTTCTGCCCACGAGATGGTGGACCGGCTGCAGCGCGCAGGGCTCGTCACCTACTCGCGGGCGGAAGGGGTGCGCCTCACGCCAGAGGGGAGCCGCCTCGCGTTCGGCAAGGAGCGGCGCTACCGGCTGTGCCAGCGCTTCCTGCAGGACGTGCTGGGCATGGACCCGCAGACCGCCGAGCGAGAGGCCGTGCGGTTCGAGCAGGGGATGACGCAGCTCGTGGAGCAGCAGATCATCCGGCTGTTCACGCACCGGAGGGTCGAGGAGGCCGGGCGGTGAGGCGGTATTTGTCGTATGAGGAGGCCACAAGCCAGCTCCCGAAGGTGCGGCAGGCGGTGGTGGAGCTGCAGGCCCTGCGCGCAGAGCTGAGGGCCGCGCGGGCCGCCCTGGACCGCGCGCCGTCCGAGGAGCTCCAGCGCCGCGCGGAGGAGATCCTGCGGGACATGTGGGAGGCTGTGCGCCGGATCGAGGCCGCGGGCGGCGAGCTCAAGGACTTGGACCTCGGGCTGGTGGACTTCCTGACCCTGCGGGCGGGCGAGCCCGTGTACTACTGCTGGCGGCTGGGAGAGCCCGAGATCCGCTACTGGCACGGCCTGGAAGAAGGGTTCGCGGGCCGCAAACCCATCGAGCCCGAGGGCTGGACCGGGCTGCCGGTCGCCTGAAGCCCCGCGGTTCTGTTCTCCGCCACCGTCCCGCACTATCATGGGGAGGGTTCAACCTCGCGTGGAGGGCCGCATGGACGACGTCTACGACCTCGTGGTGATCGGGGCAGGGCCGGGCGGGTACGTCGGAGCCATCCGGGCTGCGCAACTCGGACTGCGCACCGCCATCGTGGAGCGGGACAAACTGGGCGGGACCTGCCTGCACTACGGCTGCATCCCCACGAAGGCGCTGTTGCACGTGGCGGAGGTGGCCGAGTCCGCACGGACGGCCCCGCAGGTGGGCGTGCGGGTGGACGGGGTGTCCGTGGACATGGCGGCGGTGCACGGCTACCGGGAGCGCACCGTGGGGACCCTGCACCGCGGCGTCGCGTACCTCATGCGGAAGAACAAGGTCGCCACCTTCGCGGGCACCGCCCGGTTGGTGGCCCGCGACCGGGTGCACGTGAGCCTGCAAGACGGCTCGGAGACGGAGTTGCGCACCCGCCGGGTGCTGGTGGCCACAGGTTCCCGACCGCGGACCCTGCCGTCGCTACCTCTCGACGGCCAGCGCGTGCTCGCGAGCGACCACGTGCTGACCCTGCCCGAAGTGCCCCGGCACCTGGCCATCCTGGGTGCGGGCGTGATCGGCGCGGAGTTCGCCAGCGCCTTCGCCGCGCTCGGGAGCCAGGTCACCCTCGTGGAGATCCTTCCGCGGGTGCTCCCTGGGGAGGACGAGGAGGTGAGCGCCGCGGTGGAGAAAGCCTTCGTCCGGAGGGGGATCCAGGTCCACACGCAGGCCACCCTCAAGTCCGTGGAACGCACCGCCGCGGGCCTGCAGCTGTCCGTGGAGAAGGACGGCAAGGCCCTGGTGGTGGAGGCGGACTACCTCCTGGTGGCCGTGGGCCGCGCGCCGGTGAGCGACGGGCTCGGGCTGGAGGACGTGGGCGTGGAGCGGGACCCCCAGGGGTTCGTCCGCACGGACGAGCGCTACCGGACCACCGCCCCCGGCATCTGGGCCATCGGCGACGTCATCCACGCGCAGCCCATGCTCGCCCACGTGGCGTCCGAGGAGGCGGTGCGGGCCGTGGAGGACATGGCGGGCGAAGAACCCGCACCTCTGGACTACGACGCGGTCCCCCGCTGCACGTACTCCAGCCCCGAGGTCGCCTCCTTCGGCCTCACCGAAGCGCAGGCCCGGGAGCGCGGGTACGAGGTCCGGGTGGGCCGCTTCCCCTTCTCCGCGAACAGCAAGGCGGTCATCCTGCAGGACCGGGAGGGGTTCGTGAAGGTGGTGGCGGACGC
>BEII01000060.1 GCA_002898935.1 bacterium HR32 | reverse complement strand
CCGTCCAAGACGCCGTACAACTTCTACCCGGTGTCTAGCTACTCCGACCAGCTGCGCGCGGTCCTGAAGTTCGCCCGCGAGCTGGCCCGGCGGGAGGGGATCGCCCGGCCGAAGTTCGTGTTCGTCTACCCCGACCACCCCTACGGACGCGCGCCCATCCCCGCGGGCAAGGCGTACGCGCAGGAGCTGGGCTTCGAGGTCCTGCCGGACCAGATCGTGTCCCTGACCGCCCTGGAGGCTCGTTCTCAGGTCACCGCCATCCGGGACCAGGGCGCGGACTTCGCGTGGTTCGGCGGCACCACCAGCTCCGCGTCCGTCACCGTCCGGGACGCCAAGCAGGTGGGCGCCAAGGCGCGTTGGTTCGTGAACGTCTGGGGCTTCGACGAGAGCATGATCAAGCGCATCGGCGCGGCCGCGGAGGGGGTGTACGGGTCTACCCCGCACGCGTACTACGGTGAACCGGTTCCGGGCATGCGGACCCTCTTCGAGGTGTACCGGCGCTTCCAGGGCCGCGAGGTGCCGCGGTTCGAGTGGGGCACGGTGGACACGCCGTACATCGCCTCGTACATCCGCGGGTGGCTGAACGTGTACCTGCTGCGCAGGGGCCTGGAGACCGTGGTGGACAACTGGGCCACGTACGCGCGGCTGGGGCTCACCGGGGCGTCCATCCGCGCGACCCTGGAGCTGATCCGCAACTGGGACCCGGAGGGGCTGGCGCCGCCCATCACCCTGACCCGGGAGGACCACCGGCCGTCCACCACCACCCGGATCATGCAGATCCGCGGCGGGCGGATCCGGTTGGTGGAACAGGTGACGGTCGAGCGGCGGAGGGACTGGCTGGGTTTCTGAGCCGAGGTGCTGGCCGTCAACAACGTGGAGGTGGTGTACTGGGGGACGATCCTCGTCCTCAAGGGGGTGTCCTTGTCCGCGGCTCCCGGCCGCATCACGGCCCTCATCGGCGCGAACGGCGCGGGCAAGACCACGACCTTGAAGGCCATCTCCGGGTTGGTACGCCTGGAGCGCGGCGAGGTCACCCGCGGGTCCGTGGAGTTCGAGGGGCGGCGGATCGAGAACTGGCTGCCGGAGGACGTGGCCAGGCTTGGGATCGTGATGGTCCGGGAGGGCCGGCGGCTGTTCGAAGAGCTCACCGCGGAGGAGAACCTGCTGGTCGGAAGCGCCCTCAACCCGCGGGGTACCCGGGAGGCGCTGGACCTGGTCTACACGTACTTTCCCAGGCTGCGGGAGAGGCGGCGGGTGCGGGCCGGCTATCTCTCAGGGGGCGAGCAGCAGATGTTGGCCATCGGATGTGCCCTCATGGCGCGACCCCGCCTGCTGCTGCTGGACGAACCCAGCCTGGGGCTCGCACCCCGGGTGGCGGGCGAGATCTTCCAACTGGTCCGGCGCCTGAACGAGGAGCAGGGGATCACGGTCCTGCTGGTGGAGCAGAACGCCCGGATGGCCCTGCAGCTGGCCTCCTACGGGTACGTGATGGAGAACGGCAAGATCGTCCTCGACGGCCCCGCGGAGCGGCTGCGGGAGGACGCGGACGTGCGGGAGTTCTACCTGGGCATGACGAAGTCCGGCCGCCGGCGGTTCACAGAGGTGAAGGCGTACAAGCGCCGCAAGCGGTGGTTCGCGTAGACCGCCCCAAAGATCGCGCAGCGATCCTTGGGGTTTCCTAGTGGGGGAAGGGCCACAGGTCCACGTAGCGCTTGAGCTTCCGCAGGAGGGTCGCGAGACCCCCGGGTTCCCAGATCAGCAGGGCGATGAGGATCGCGCCGAACACCACCTCCCGCACGGAGGTGGTGGCGCGCCCCAGCATGGGCACGGAGGCCGCCAGGAGGGGTGCTGCGATCTTCAGCGCCTGCGTGAGGGTGCGGACGAAGGCCGCACCCAGGTGCGGGCCCCACACGCTGCCGAGGCCGCCGATCACCAGCATGGCCACGTAGTCGATGGACTGCGCCAGGCTGAAGTGCTCGGCGCCGATGACCCGGTTGTAGTGCGCGAACAGGCTACCCGCCACGCCCGCGTACGCCGCGCCGAGGGCGAAGGCCAGGGTCTTGTAGTACAAGAGGTTCACGCCGAGGACCTGGGCCGCGTAGTCCCGGTCCCGGACCGCCATGAGGGCTAGGCCCACCCGGGTGCGGGTCAGGTTGGTGGCGAACACCGCACCGCCCACCCACACCGCGAGAGCGAGGTAGTAGAACCGGACCTCGGTGTCCACCGGGACCCCCAGCAGGTCCATGGGCGGGACAGGCGTGCCGCCCATGCCGCTCACGGTCTGCACGATCAGGTACTCCACGAGGAACTGGAAGGCGAGGGTGGCGATGGCGAGGTACAGGCCCTTGATCCTGAGCGACGGCAACCCCACCACCGCGCCCACCGCGAAGGCCACCAGCGCGCTCGCGGGCAGGGCGACCACGAAGGGCCAACGGAGCTCGCTCGTGACGAACCACGAGGTGTACGCGCCCACGGCCATGAAGGCCGCGTGTCCCAGGGAGATCTGGCCCGCGAACCCCATCACCAACGACAGCCCGGTGGCGCCGATGGCGAAGATAGCGATGTCGTTCAGCAGGAACAGCCACCGGCCCAGCAGCCACGGCGCGGCCAGCAGGCCCGCCAAGAGGAGCAGGAAGCCGGCCCGGTACAGGCGCACGTCCAGCAGGGCCATGTCCTGCGCGTAGGAGGTCTTGAAGTCCCCACAGGGCCGTGCGTACGCCACTTCCCCCTCCTACAACCGCTCGATGTGCTCGGTGCCGAACAGCCCGTACGGCCGGACCATGAGCACCAGCAGGATCACCAGGTACGCGGTCACCTCCTTGAAGCCGTGCAGGGGGTGGCCGAACAGGCGCACGTGGGCGTCGATGTAGCCGCCCACGATCGTTTCCAGAACACCCACCACGAGCCCGCCGACGATGGCGCCGGGGATGCTGTCGAGGCCGCCCAGGATGAGGGCCGCCAGGGCCTTGAGACCCACCGCGGCCAGGGCGAAGTTGACCCCCAGCCACAGACCGAGGAGGATGCCGCCCACGGCGCCCGCGATGGCCGCGAACGCCCACGCGTACGCGAACACCCGCCTGAGGCTCACGCCCAGAGCGGAAGCGGTGAGCTGCTCGTTGGCCGCGGCGCGCATGGCGACGCCCCAGCGGGTGTACCGGAAGAACAGCGAGAACAGCACGAGCAGCGCCGCCGCCGCCGCAGCGCTCCAGACGCCCACGAGGGGTACCGGAACCGACGCCACCCGCACCACCACGGGCGGCACCACCAGCGGGAAGGTGCGGGTCTCGCCGCTCCAGATCCCCACCATGACCCCGCGGATCACGTACCCCAGGGCCAGGGTTACGATGATGACGGATAGCAGGGGCTGCCCGAACAGAGGCCGCATCACCGCCCGCTCCACCCCGAACCCCAGGGCCGCCGCAGCCACCAGGGTGCCGGCCACCCCCAGACCGAAGGCCAAGGGGGCCGGCAGGTGGCCTGCGGCGGTGGTGAGGGCGATGGCCAGGTAGCCGCCGAACAGCACGAGCTCGCCGTGGGCCAGGTTCAGGATCTTCGTGGACTTGTACAGCACCGCAAACCCCACCGCGATGAGCGCGTAGATCGAGCCCACGGCGAGGCCCACCACGGTCCCCTCGAGGACGAACTGCGGGGTCATCCGTCGCCTGCTAGCCTGCGGATCTCCAAGGTGGGGTGCAGGGTGGCCACGCGGCCGTCCTCGTAGCGGACGGTGACGGTGGCGCGGAAACGGTCTGCGCCCGCGTAGATGGCCTCCACCAGGTCCCGGTACCGCTCCAGGATGTGCCGGCGCCGCAGCTTGCGGGTGCGGGTGAGCTCGTCGTCGTCCGGGTGGAACTCCTTGTACAGGGACACGAAGGCCCGCACCCTCCAGCCGGGCTGCAAGCGCGCGTTGGTCTCCCGCACCAGGCCCTCCAGCAAGTCCAGCACCTGCGGCTTCTGCGACAGGTCCATGTACGAGGTGTACGCGATGCCGCGGTCCTCCGCCCACTTCCCCACGTTCTGGAAGTCCACGTTGAGGATGGCCGCCAGGTACGGCCTCCCCTCCCCGAGGACCATGGCGTGCTGCACGTACGGGGTGAACTTCAGCATGTCCTCGATCACCCGGGGCGGCACCCGCGTGCCGTCCTGCAGGGTGATGATGTCCTCGCTGCGGTCGAACAGGATGATGTCCCCGCTGGGGTCCAGCACCCCGGTGTCCCCCGAGTACAGCCACCCGTCCCGCAGGGCGCGGCGGGTGGCCTCGGGGTTCTTGTAGTACCCGAGGAACACCGAGGGGCTCCGGCTGATGATCTCGCCGTCCTCGGTGACGCGGAGCTCGGTGTTGGCGATGGGTGACCCCATGGTCCAGAAGCGCACCTGCCCGTCCCGGTGCACGCACGAGATGCCCGCGATCTCCGTCTGGCCGTAGATCTGCTTCAGGTTCAACCCCAGCCCGCGGAAGAACCGGAAGTAGTCCGGGCCGAGCGAAGCCCCGCCGTTCCAGGCCACCCGCATGCGCACCAGGCCCACCTTGTCCAACAGCGGCCGGTACACGGTCCAGTAGCCCAACCACCACAGGGCCCGCAGCCACCCGGGGACCGGCTTGCCCGCCGCCTGCGCGTCCACCACACGGCCGGCCACGGCCATGGCCGCCTCGTACACCCGCCGCCGGACCGGCCCCGCGTCGAGCATGCGGACGGTCACCGCCGAGTGCACACCCTCGTAGATGCGCGCGGGCGCGAACATGAAGTGGGGTCCGATCTCCCGCAGGTCCCGCTGGGCCGTCTCGGGTTCCTCCGGGAAGTTCACCGTGAACCCCACCAGCTGGTGCAGGGTGTAGGAGATCATCTGCTCGCCGATCCACGCGAAGGGCAGGAAGCTCACGAACTCGTCTTGGGAGGACATGTGCGGCTCCACCGCCAGGAAGTTCTCCCCCTGCGCCAGGAGGTTGCGGTGGGAGAGCATGGCGAGCTTGGGCAGGGACGTGGTCCCGGACGTCAGGCAGAAGATGGCCACGTCGTCCCCGCGCCCCTGAGCCACCTCCTGGAGGAACCGGTCCGGCTCTCGGGCCAGGAACTCCCGTCCCAGGGCCTCCAGCTCCGAGAACCGCACCAGCTTGGCGTGGTGGTAGCGCCACATGCCGCGCCAGTCGTCCACCACCACCCGCTCCACCTTGGGGAGGCGGTCCTCCATGGCCAGGATTTTGTCCACCTGCTCCTGGTCCTCGCAGAACACAAACCGAGCGTCCGCGAAGTCCACGAGCTCCGCCAGCTGCTCCGCCAGGGTGTCCTGGTACATGCCGCAGGAAACCCCTCCCAGGGCCTGCGTGGCCATGGCCAGGTAGTACAGCTCCGGCCGGTTGTCGCCCACCAGGGCCACCACGTCGCCCCGCCGCATCCCCAGGGCGAGGAGCCCCCCGGCGCAAGCCTGCACGTGCTCCAGGTACTGCCGCCACGTGATCTCCTGCCAGATGCCGAACTCCTTCTCCCGAAAGGCCACCCGGTCCCCGAACCGCTCCGCGTTGTGCAGCAGGCGCTTGGGGAAGGTGTCGAGGGCGCGCAGCGAAGCCTTGCGCGCCTCCGGGGCTAGGGTCGGGCGTTCGAGGACCGCACTCACCGGCCCGCCACCTCCTCCGCCAGGCCGTGCTCCTCCCCGAGGTACGCGCGGATCACGTCCGGGTGGTTCTGGATCTCCTCCGGTGGACCCTCGGCGATCTTCCGACCGTAGTCCATGGCCAGGATGCGGTCGCACAGGTCCATCACGACCCCCATGTCGTGCTCGATGAGGACCATGGGAAGCCCCCGCACCTCCCGGAGTTCGAGGATGTAGCGGGCCATGTCCAGCTTCTCGTCCACGGTCATACCGGCCATGGGCTCGTCCAGCAGCAGCAGGCGGGGCTCCATGGCGAGCGCCCGCCCCAGCTCGACTTTCTTCTGGATGCCATACGGCAGCTCGCCCACCCGGGCGTCGCGGTAGGCTTCGATCTCCAGGAAGTCCACGATCTCCTCCACGCGCTCACGGTGGCGGAGGACTTCCCGCTGGCCGAAGCCCCAGTACACCCCGCAGCCCATCAGGCTGGAACGCATGTGCACCAGGCGGCCGGACAGGATGTTCTGCAGTACCGTCATGTGTGGGTACAGGGCGATGTTCTGGAACGTCCGGGCGATGCACAGGGCGGCCCGGGTGTGGGGGAGAAGCCGCGTCACGTCCCGGTCCAGGAACCGGATGCGGCCCGCCTGGGGACGGTAGAAGCCGTTGATGCAGTTCAGCACGCTGGTCTTGCCCGCGCCGTTGGGCCCGATGATCCCCAGCAGCTCGCCCGCGCGCACCGACAGGGAGAGGTCCGAGACCGCCACGAGCCCCGCGAACCGCAGGGTCACGTGGCGGACGTCCAGGACGACGTCCACCAGTGGGACCCCAGCCCCCATCTTGCCGTCAGACTACGCGTTCCCCGGGCCTTTCCCCTTCCGGCTCCGCGCCCACCCAGCGGGATCCGCCCTCCCAAACCTCCTTCTTCCAGATGGGGACCCGCGTCTTCAAGGTGTCGATGGCGAACCGGCCGGCCTCGAACGCCTCCCGCCGGTGGGGTGCGGACACCGCCACGGCCACGCTCACCTCGCCCACCTCCAGCCGCCCCACCCGGTGCTCCAGCGCGACCCCGAGGACCGGCCAGCGGCCTGTGACCTCCTCAGCGATCCGCTCCATTTCCGCGCGCGCCAGGCGGTCGTAGGCCTCGTAGTCCAGGTACCGGACGTGCGGGCCTTCGGCGTTGTCCCGCACCGTCCCCAGGAACAGGACCACCGCGCCTGCGTTCGGGTGGCGCACGCGGCGGAGCAGGCGGTCCACGTCGATGGGGGACTCCACCAGGTCCACGTGCACCGACCCGCCGCTCACCGGAGGGATGAGCGTCACCTCGTCGCCGTCCCGCAGGGGGTGGTCCGCAGGCACGTAGCGGTCGCCCACGGCAAAGGCAGGGCCTGGGAATCGGCCGAGGGCCGGGTGCAGGTCGCGCAAGCGCTCCCAGGCCCGCGCCGGGGTGACCTCCCCGTCCAGCTCCAGGTCCACCGTCGGCGCGCCCACGGCCTCGCGGTAAGCGGCGAACAGCCGCACGCGGATGTGCATGGGTCCCGCCCGCATTCTACCCCGGCGCACCCGACTGGCGCACAATACTGCACGGATGCGCCTCCTCGACCCCTACGCCTGCGGCGGGCAGGATCGCAAGGCCCAGCTGCACTGCCACACCACCGCCTCGGACGGCCAGTACGCCGCTGAGGCCGTGGTAGCCCGGTACAGGTCTTGCGGGTTTTGTTTCGTGGCCCTGACCGACCACGACAGGCTCTCGGACACCACAGGGCTTTCCGACCACGAGGTGTGCGTGGTGTCGGGGGTGGAGGTCACCGTCCCGAGGCCCGTGCGCCCCCTAGGGCCGCACGTCGGCTGCCTCGCGGTCTCACGCGTGCCTCGCTCCAGGAAACCCGAAGACGTGTTCGCGGAAGTGGAGGCGGCAGGCGGCGTGGCAGGTCTCAACCACCCTTCGTGGACGGGAAACCTGTGGACCGCGCGCTGGAGAGCCTCCGAAGTCCGGCGGCTGCGCGGCGTTCGGTTCGTCGAGGTCTGGAACCCCCACTCCGACCCCGACGCAGACACCCAGGTGTGGGTCGAGGCCGTGCGGGCGCACGGCCCGGCCCACCCGGTCTCGCCCGTGGCCGCGGACGACTTCCACCGCGACGGTCAGTTCGGCCG
>BEII01000059.1 GCA_002898935.1 bacterium HR32 | reverse complement strand
CGCCGAGCCGGCCCGCGTGCACCTGCAGCTCGCCACGCCGGGTGCCTGGCACGACACCATGGCCACCGGGCACGCCGCGGCCCGCCGGTTCCTGGAACTCACCGCCCGGGGCGCGGGCTACGTGTTGGACCTCCCGCCTGGCCGCGCGCACCGCTTCACCACCCAGCGCACGCCCCCAGGCCACGTGGTCTCCGGGCTGATCCAGGTGCAGGTGCTGGAGGGAGGGCCGCTCGAGGTGGCGGTGAGCGCGCGGACGGTGTACGTGCTGGACCGCGCGGTGCAGCGGGAGGTGGAGCCGCTGGGCACCCCGCACCCGCGGGGCGTGTTCGGACCCCCTCTGGTCCGGCTGGAGCGAACCCTGGCGGTGGGTGCAGGAGAGCGTGTGGAGATCGGCCGGAGCCAGAGCCTCCGGGACCTACGGACCGGCCGGTTGCTGGACGGGGACTACGGGGTCACGTACTTCATCCGGCTGCACCTGACGAACCCCTCCGACCAGCCGGCCCCCGTGGAGCTGGTCCTGGTCGCTTCCTCCGGGCCCGCGTACGCCACCTTCCTCGTGGACGGCCAGTTGGTGGACCTGAGGTTCCTCGCCTCCGGCAGGGCCGCCACCGTGCTGGCCACCACGTTGCAGCCTCGGGAGGTGCGCACCGTGGAGTTGGTGACGATGCCGGAGGCGGCGTCCTGGTACCCGGTCCGGCTGGAGCTTCGCACGCCGTGACACACCGGACGCTGCGGGAGGAGGTGACGGTGGAGGGGGTGGGTCTCCACAGCGGGCGGCGCTGCCGCCTGGTGCTCCTCCCCCGGGAAGAACCCGGGCTCGTGGTGCGTGGCGCCTCAGGACCCGTCCCCCTGTCACTGCGTGCGGTGGAGGCCGACGAGCGGCGGACCCGGGCGGCCGGGGTGGCCACTGTAGAACACCTGCTGGCCGCGCTCTACGTCGCCGGGGTGAGTGCCGCAGAACTCGTGGTGGACGGCGGGGAAGTCCCCGCCGGGGACGGCAGCGCCTGGGTGTTCTGGGAAGCGGTACAGGCCGCGGGTACGCGGCCGCTGCGGGAGCCACGCCCCGTGCTACGCGTGGCGGAGCCGGTGTGGGTGCGGGACGGCGGGCGGCTGTGCGCGGCCCTCCCGGGCGAGGGGCTGCGGGTCACGTACGTGGTGGAACTCCGCGACCGTCCTGCGCAGGCGCTGGACGTGGTGGTCACCGCGCAGACCTTCGCGCGCCAGCTGGCCTCCGCCCGAACCTGGGGATACCGCGAGGAGGCGGCCGCGCTGCACGCCGCCGGGCTCGCCTTGGGCGCCACGGAGCAGAACACCCTGGTGCTGGAGGACGGCGGCTACCGAAACCCGCCGCGGTTCCCCGACGAGCCGGTGCGGCACAAGGTGGTGGACCTGGTCGGGGACCTGGCTCTGCTCGGCGCGGAAGTGCACGCGCACGTGGTGGCGGTGCGGGCGGGCCACCGCACGCACCTGGCCCTGGCGCGCCGGATGGCGGAGGCGGCGGGGTTGGCCAGACCCGAGGGGGAGGGGAAGTGAACGTGCAGGAGGTGCGCATGGACCTGCAGATCCGCGAGATCCTCAACTACCTGCCGCACCGCTACCCCTTCCTCCTGGTGGACCGCGTGCTGGAGCTCGACGCCCAGGCGGGCCGGATCGTCGCGCTCAAGAACGTGACGATCAACGAGGAGTTCTTCGTGGGCCACCTGCCCGGAAGCCCCGTGATGCCCGGGGTGCTGATCGTGGAAGCCTTGGCGCAGACCGCGGGGATCCTCGTGCTGTACAAGCTGCAGCTGCCTGGACGGGTGGCGTACTTCGCGGCGGCGGACGCGGTGCGGTTCCGCCGTCCGGTCACGCCCGGGGACCAGCTGCGGCTGGAGGCCAGGCTGGAGTGGATCCGAGGGCGGCTCGTGCGGGTCCAGGGCCAGGCCACTGTGGACGGGGCGGTGGCCGCGGAGGGGGTGCTGACCTTCTCCCTCACGGAGGAGTCCGCGCGATGAGCGAGGACGCGCAACACCCGCGCATCCACCCCACCGCCCTCGTGCACCCGCAGGCGCGGCTGCACCCCACGGTGCAGGTGGGCCCCTACGCGGTCATCGGGCCTCAGGTGGAGGTGGGCGAGGGGACCGTGATCGGGCCGTACGTGGTGCTGGACGGCCAGGTGCGGATCGGCCGGCGCAACCGCATCCACGCGGGCGTCGTGATCGGCTGTGAGCCCCAGGACCGGAACTTCCGGGGTGAGCCCAGCTCGGTGGTGGTCGGGGACGACAACGTCCTGCGGGAGTACGTGCAGATCAGCCGTGCCACGGGCGAGGGGGCGGCCACGGTGGTGGGCGACCGGAACTACATCATGTCCATGGTGCACGTGGCCCACAACTGCTACCTGGGCTCGGACATCGTGATCGTCACGGGCTCCGGGCTCGCGGGCTACGTGCGGGTGGACGACGGCGCCCAGATCGGCGGGATGGCGGGGATCCACCAGTTCGTGCGCATCGGACGGCTCGGCATGGTGGGCGGGATGGCCAAGCTCACCACAGACGTGCCGCCCTTCGTCCTGGTGGACGGCGTGCCGGCCCGCGCCCGGGGTCTCAACCGCGTGGGGTTGCACCGGGCCGGTGTGCCGCCGGAGGAAGTGGACCGGCTGCACCGCGCGTTCCGGCTCCTGTACCGGGAAGGGCTGTCCCTGCCGCACGCCGTGGAGCGGATCGTGGCGGAGGTGGGAGAGGAGGGGCTGGTGGGCGAGCTCGTGGCCTTCCTGCGGGAGCAGAGGAGCTCCCGGCGCGGGCTCACGCGCGCGGAGCGGCACCCGTGATGCCGACGGTAGGGCTGGTGGCCGGAGAGGGCGGCCTGGCGGAGGTCCTGGCCGAGCGGATCCGCGCGGCGGGACGGCGGGTGGTCTGCGTGCAGGTGCACGGCGACCCGGGCCGGCTGCCGGAGGTCTGCGACCGGTACGTGCACGTACCGCTCGACCAGGCCCTGCGCGGCCTCCAGGTCCTGCAGGAAGAGGGCGTGCGGGAGCTCGTCCTGGCCGGCAAGGTGGACAAGCTGAGGGCCCTGGGCGCGCTTCCCGGTGCGGCGGGCCTGTGGCCAGAACGCGCCCGGGACCGGCGGGACCCCGAGCTTTGGCCCCTCGTGGCCCGGCTGCTGGAGCAGGCCGGGCTCCGGGTCCTCCCGCAGCCTACGTTTGCTCCCGACCTTGTGGCCGGTGCAGGGCTTCTGGCCGGCCGGGAACTCGACCCGCGGGAGGGGGAAGACCTGGGTCTTGCGTTCCGCGTGGCCCGCCAGGTGGCCGCGGCGGGGATCGGCCAGGCCGTGGCCGTTCGGCACGGAGTCGTCCTTGCAGTGGAGGCGGTGGAGGGCACGGACGCCATGATCCGGCGGTGCCGCGAGTTCGGGCCGGGCGCGGTGGTGGCGAAGGTCGCCTGGCCCGGTGCCGACCCCAGGTTTGACCTGCCCGTGGTGGGACCGCAGACGCTGGAAGCCATGCGGTGGGCCGGCGCTACAGCCCTGGGCGTGGAGGCGGGCAGCACCCTGGTGCTGGACCGCCCGGCCTTTGAGGCAGCCGCGGCAGAGCTCGGCGTGTCTGTGGTCGGGTGGGCGCCGGAGGGCGGTTAGTGCTGGAAGACCCGCAGGACGCGGCTTCCCGGGACGGGCCGCGCATCTTTTTCCTGGCCGGGGAAGTCTCCGGAGACGTACAGGCCGCGCACCTGGCCAGGGCGCTGCGGGGGCCGCTGCCGCGTGCGGACCTGGTCGGCTTGGGCGGCCCGCGCATGGCGGAGGCCGGCGTACGGGTGCTCCAGGACACCTCCAGCTGGGGCGTGGTGGGCTACCTGGAGGCGTACGTGCGGGTCCCGGTGTTCGCCGTACGCCTCCAGCGCGTGGTCGCCCTGGTCCGCCGGCTGCGGCCGGACCTGCTGGTGCTCGTGGACTTCCCCGGGTTCAACGTCTTTGTGGCGCGGGCTTTGAGCCGTTCGGTGCGGACCGTCTACTACTTCCCGCCCATGGCGTACGGGCGCCGAGGCCGCCGCGCCGCGGTGCTGGCCCGGCTCCCTGTGCGAGTGCTGGTGACGTTCCCGTTCGAGCTGGAGGCCTACCAGCGGGAAGGCGCGGACGTGGTGTTCGTGGGACACCCCGCGGTAGACCTCACGAAGCCAACGCAGTCCCGGGAGGACCTCTGCCGGGAGCTTGGCCTGGACGCGCGCCGACCTCTCCTTGCGCTGCTGCCCGGGAGTCGGGCGCAGGAGGTGCGCACGCTCCTTCCGGTGCAGGCCGGCGCGTACGAGCTCCTGCGGCGCAGGCTGCCGGAACTGCAGGCGGCGGTCGGGCTGGCCTCAGACCGCCTGCGCCCGCTCACGGCCCCACTCCTTCGTGCCGCCTCCGCGTCCGTGCCCGCAGCCACCGGCCTCACCCACGACCTGTTGGCACACGCGGACTGTGCCCTGGTGGCGTCCGGCACGGCCACCCTGGAGGCCGCCCTGCTCGGTACTCCCATGGTGGTCGTGTACAGGGTTTCGAAGGCCACCGAGTGGATCGCGCGCCAAGTGGCCACCGTACCCTGGGTAGGGCTTCCCAACCTGCTGGCCGGGCGGGCGGTGGTGCCGGAGTTGCTGCAGGACCAGGCGCGGCCGGACCGGGTGGCCGAGGCCGCTTGGCCGATGCTGGCCGACCCAGAGGTGGCGGCCCGCCTGCCCGCCGACCTGGTGGAGGTGCGCGACCGGCTGGGGCCGCCGGGCGCGCTGCAGCGGGCCGCGGACGAACTGGTCCGGTGGGCTGGGTTTGGTGCCGGCGGTGAGCATGGCGTACCATGACAGGCGCGCAGCGGCGCTGGCGGCCGTTTTGACGTTGGTGGCGTGTGCCCCTGCGGGCCCCGTGCCACGGGTCGCCGGAGCGCCGCCCGCGGGACCGCTGGTCGAGATCGAGGGCCCGCGGCTGGTGTTCACCGACCCCCAAGGCCGCCTGCGGTGGGAACTGCGGGCGCGGTCGGTGGCCGTGGACCGCCAGCAGCGCGTTTCCGCCCTGGATGCCCGGGGCCGGCTGGTGACGGAGGACGGCGTGCAGGTGGACGTCCGCGCGGACCGGGCGGTGTACGTGCGCGGCAGCGGGACCGTGGAGCTCACCGGGCGGGTGGTGGTGCGTGCGGCGTCCGACCGCTGGGCCAGCGCCGGCAGGGTCCGGTACGAACCTGGGCAGGACCGCCTGGTGGCCACGGGCGGCGTACGGGTCCGCATGGACGGGTGGACGGTCTGGGCGCAGCGGCTTCAGGCAGAACCCGGGCTGCGGCGGGCACGCTTCGACGGCTCGGTGCGGGTGCGGTGGACGGAGCGGGCTCCGTGAGGGTGTTCCGACGGACGCTTTTCGTGTGCGCTCTGCTGGTGACGCTCCCGGCCCCGCTGCGCGCGCAGCCCGCGGAGGTGGAGGGCGCCCGGTGGGCGGAGTTCGACGCGCGGACCGGCGTCTGGACCCTACAGGGTGAAGGGGTCCGGGTGCGCAGGGGGGAGTGGTGGGTGGAGGCGAGGCTCCTGCGCTACCGAGCCTACGACGGGACGTTCGAGGCGCAGGGCGGGGTGCGAGCGCAGCAGGGGGAGGTGCTGTCCGTGTTAGCCTCCAGCGCGCGGGGCTCTGTCCGGCAGGGCTGGGGGGAGTTGGAGGGCGAGGTGGAGGTGCGCTACCGGGCTGACCCAGGTGTGGTGGCGCTGCGCGCCCCACGGGCCCGCGTGGACTTCTCGCGCCGCAGTGCAGAGGCACTGGGTGGAGTGGAGGTGACCTGGCGCGAGGCGGTGCTGCAGGCGGACCGTGTGTCGCTGGACGGCGAGGAAGTGACCGCGCAGGGGCAGCCGGTGGCCACGTGGGGGCGCGTGCGCCTGGAGGCAGGGCTGCTGCGGGGTTCGTTGCGCACAGGGACGCTTTGGGCGCTGGGCGGCGTCCGGGGTGAGCACCCGCTCGGCGCGTTCCGCAGCCGCGAGGCGGAGGTGCGGTGGCGCGAGCAGGCGGTGACGCTCCGCGGCGACGTGCGGGTGGACCGGGGCGGCGACCGGCTGGAAGCAGAGGAAGTGCGGTACGACTGGAGCACCGGACGCGCGGTGGCTTCCGGGAGGACTCGGGTTGTCGTCCGCCCCTGAACCGTCCCCTCGGCCCCAGGCGGCCGAGACACTTCGGGCCGAGCGGCTCGTGAAGCGGTACGGGCGACGCACGGTGGTGGCCGGCGTGAGCCTGGAGCTGCGTCCCGGAGAGGTCGTGGGACTGCTCGGGCCGAACGGCGCGGGCAAGACCACCTCCTTTTACATGATCGTCGGCCTGGTCCGGCCGAACGGAGGCGACGTGTACCTGGGAGGCCGGAAGATCACCCACTTGCCCGTCCACCTCCGGGCCCGCGCGGGGATCCACTACCTGGCCCAGGAGCCGTCGGTGTTCCGCAAGCTGACGGTGGCGGAGAACCTGGAACTGATCCTCGAGCAGCAAGGGCTCGGCCGGCGGGACCGCCAGGAGCGCATCGCCGCCCTACTGGAGGAGTTCGGGCTCTCGCACCTGCGGGACCAGCCCGCCTACACCCTGTCGGGCGGGGAGCGCCGGAGGGTGGAGATCGCCCGCGCCCTGGCGGTGCGGCCGCGCTTCTTGCTCCTGGACGAGCCCTTCACGGGCGTGGACCCGAAGTCCATCGAGGACATCCAGGACATGATTGCCTACCTGCGCGCGCAGGGGATCGGGATCCTCATCTCCGACCACAACGTGCGGGAGACCCTGACCATCACCGACCGGGCTCTGATCCTGTACGAGGGCCGCGTGCTGCTGGAGGGCACTTCCGAGGACCTGCTGCAGAGCGAGGAAGCGCGCCGCTTCTACCTGGGCGAGCGGTTCCGGATGTGAGATGCACGGACGGTCCAAGCCCCTGAGCGCACCCGCAGCCGCGAGGTTGGCTTCCCGGCCGTGGCCTGCGCCGAGCCTCCTGGACCGCTACCTGGGAGGCGAGCTGCTGGCGGCCTTGGGGTTCGGGGTGGCGGTGTTCGGAGCGCTTCTCGTGGGGAACGAGTTCTTCTACCTAGGCCGGACGCTGCTGGACCGAGGGGTCCCGGCGGGGGCGTTCCTCGAGCTGCTGCTGTACCGTGTCCCGTACGTCCTGTTCTTCTGTCTGCCCATGGCCACCCTGCTGGGTACCATCCTGGCGTACGGACGGCTGCGGGAGGCCCGGGAGCTGGAGGCCATGCAGACCGGCGGCGTGGGCCTGGGGCGTATCGCGGCTCCTGCCGTGGTGTTGGGCCTGCTCGTGTCGCTGGTGACCTTCTGGGTGGGCGAGGGGCTGGTACCGCTCGCGGCCACCCGCTACCTGGACGTGCTACCCCGCGTGGGGGTCGCGGCGGTGCGGGCCGCGGTCCGCCACGGGATCCTGTTCCGGGAGCGCACCCCGGACGGCGCGGTGCTGGTGGTGACCGCGGAGCGGCTGGACCTGGACGCCGCCACCCTGGAGGGCGTCACGGTCCAGGAGCAGCGCGCGGGCCGGGTGGTGCGCCTGGTGGAGGCGGAGCGGGCCCGGTGGACGCAGGAAGGCTGGTGGTTCGAGCGCGGCCGCATGGTGGCGGTGGAAGACGGTGCGGTGCTGAGCGAGTTCCAGCGCATGCGACTGGGGATCCCGCGCCCGCCCGGGGAGATCGCACCCCCTACGCGGACCTCCGGCGAGATGAGCACCGCCGAGATCCGCGCGGAGATCGCACGCCGCCAGAGAGCGGGGGAGCCCGCCCGCGCCCTGGAGGTGGACTGGCACGGGAAGTTCGCGCTTCCTGCG
>BEII01000058.1 GCA_002898935.1 bacterium HR32 | reverse complement strand
GGATGCGTTTGCGCGTGTTGGTCTGCCAGATGCGGACCGTGGTGATGGGGTCGGTCCCGGGCACGAGCCCCTCCTCGATGGCGAAGGGCCCGACGGCAGCCGTCAGGTTCCCGCAGGTGCCGCCATAGTCCACCAGTGGCTCGGTCACGCTGACCTGGCCGAAGGTGAAGTCCACGTCCGCGTCGGGTATCGACGGCGGACCCACGATCACGACCTTGCTCGTGGTGGAGACCGCGCCGCCGAGCCCGTCCACCTGGCGGCCGTACGGATCCCCTCCGCCGAAGACCTTGAGGATCACGCGGTCCCGCAGCTCCGGGTCGTCGGGCAGGTCACCCCGCAGGAAGAACACGCCGCGGCTCGTGCCGCCGCGCATCAGCACCGCACGGATCTTTCGCTGGCCGCCCACCGCCCCTCCCTCGTCCGTGGGGTTTCCACGACGGGAATCCGGCTCCTGCAGGGAAGCTCCTGGCACCAACGCATACCATTGCATGCATTGCTTGTCAATGCGAGTCCGTTTGTATACAATCGCCCCGATGCCCGGCAGAGCCGTCCAAGGCGCGTCCAAGCCCGCAGGCCCGACCTCGCGCGCGGTGTACGAGTGGCTGGTCGCGGCCATCCGCAGCGGACGCATCCGCCCAGGGGACCCTATCCGGGAGGAGGCTCTCGCGCGCCAGCTGCGTTGCAGCCGCACCCCTGTCCGGGAGGCCCTGCAGCGCCTGCGGGCGGAGGGGTACCTCGAGCGGGGCCGGCGGCGAGGCCTTTCGGTGGCCGAACCCACCCAGGAGGAGCTGCTCGACCTGTGCGTGGTGCGGGAGACGCTGGAGGGCCTCGCCGCGCGGCTCGCGGCTCGTGGCATCACGACCAGCGAGGTGTACTTCCTGGAGGAGCTGTACCGCGACATGGAGCGCGCCCTGGAGCGGGGGGAGCTCGGGGAGCTCGCACGTCTGAACGCGGAGTTCCACGCGGTCGTCTGGCGCGCGGCCCGCAACCGCTACCTGGCCCGGGAGCTGCAGAGGATCTGGCTGCTCATCACCCGTCAACCCGTGACCACCCTCAGTTACCCGGGCCGTGCCCGGGAGGCGCTGGACGAGCACCGGGCCCTCCTGGACGCCATCCGGCAGGGGGACGCAGACCGCGCGGAGCAACTGGCCCGGCAGCATATGGCGCGGGCGCAGATGATCCGCATGCGCATCGCCGCTTCCCGCACGGCCTCATCCCCGGGCGTGCCCGTGCCCGCGGTCGGTGCGCCGGAGCCGTAGCCGGGGTAAGCTAGGGCCGAGTCCCAGGAGGCCGTCGTGCGCTGTTCGGTCGACTCGCTCCGCCGCTGGGTGACGCACTGTTTCGAAGCCGCGGGCCTTGCCGCCGACGAGAGCCAGGTGCTGGCCGACGTCTTGGTGAGCGCGGACCAGTGCGGGGTGCATTCCCACGGGGTCGTCCGGCTCGGCGCGTACGCGCGCCTGGTGAGGTCCGGCGTCTGGCGAACCGGGGTGCGGCCCCGTCCGGTGCGCGAAGGGCCGAGCTTCCTCGTGCTGGACGGGGAAGGGTGCGTGGGACCCGTGGCCGCGGTGGACGGCATGCGCCGCTGCGTGGAGATGGCGCGGCGTGCGGGCCTGGCAGGGGTTTGGGTCCGCAGGGCCGGCCACTTCGGCCGCGCGGGCTACTACGCGGAGCTCGCCGCCGCCGAAGGGATGGTGGGTGTGGCGCTCGCGAACGCAGCGCCCAGCCTCGCGCCCTGGGGAGGACGCGAGCGGGTGCTGGGCAACAATCCGTTGGCGGTCGCCCTCCCGAGGCGCAGCGCCCCACCGGTGGTCCTGGACATGGCGCTGTCCGTGGCGGCGCAAGGCCGCGTCCGACTGGCCGCGGAGCGAGGCGACCGGCTGCCCGCCGGCTGGGCCCTGGACCCACAAGGCAAACCCACGGACGACCCACAACAGGCGCTCGCAGGCACGCTGTTGCCCGTGGGCGGCTACAAGGGCTACGGGCTCGCCCTCGTCGTCGACGTCCTGACTGGCGTGCTGAGCGGTGGTGCCTTCGGCACACAGGTGGCACCGGCACGCGGCAGCCGCTTTGCCGCAAGTCACGCCTTCGTTGCCGTGGACGTGGGCAGCCTGCGGGAGCGGGAGGCGTTTCTGGACGACGTGGAACAGCTGATCCAAATGGTCAAGGGAACGGCGCTCGCCCCCGGCTACACCGAGGTCCTCCTGCCGGGGGAGGGGGAGGCCCGGCGCCGTAGCGCGCAGGCACACGTCGTGGAGTTGCCGGCCGAAGTTGCAGCGCAAGCGCGCCGCGCGGCAGCGGAACTGGGCTTCCCCGAGCCCCTCCCAGAACTGTAGCCGAGGAGGCGAGATGGGGGCTCCGTACCGGATCGGCGTACTCCCCGGGGACGGCATCGGGCCCGAGGTGGTGCCCGTGGCGGTGGAGGTGGCGTCTGTGGCCGCCCGAGCCGCCGGCCTTGCGGTGGAGTGGGTGGAGCTGCCCGCGGGTCTTGCCGCGTACGAGCAGTTCGGGGAGACGCTCCCCCCGCAGACCGTGGAGACCCTCCGCGGCTGTCAGGGGTGGGTGTTGGGGCCGGTGGAGCACCACCGGTACGACCCGCGCCGGCCTGGCATGCGCAACCCGAGCGGGTTTCTGCGCAAGCACTTCGACCTGTACGCGAACGTGCGCCCCGCCCGGACCTTTCCCGGCGTCCCAACCCGGTACCTGCACGTGGACCTGGTGGTGGTGCGCGAGAACACCGAGGGCTTCTACCCCGACCGCAACGTACTGGAAGGCGACGCGGAGCTGCGGGTGACACAGGACGTGGTGGTGAGCCTGCGCGTGGTCACCCGGCAGGCCTGCGTGCGGATCGCGGAGTATGCCTTTGCCCTGGCGGCCCAGCGCGCGGCGCAGCGCGGCCGGCCGGGACAAGTCACCGCGGTGCACAAGGCCAACGTCCTGCGCCGCGGCGACGGCCTGTTCCTGGAGTGCTGCCGGGAGGTGGCCGCGCGCTTCCCCGAGGTGGCCTTCGACGACGTGCACGTGGACGCGGCCAGCTACTTTCTGGTGCGGGATCCCGCTCGCTACGACGTGATGGTCACCACGAACCTGTTCGGCGACATCCTCAGCGACCAAGCCGCGGGGCTCGTCGGAAGCCTCGGGCTGGCCCCGTCCCTCAACGCGGGCGACCGGTACGCCATGGCTCAGGCGGTGCACGGCTCCGCGCCGGACATCGCGGGCCGGGGGGTCGCCAACCCCACCGCGGAGCTGCTGTCGGTGGCAATGCTGTTCGAGTGGTTGGGCCGCCGCCACGGTGACGCGGCGGCGACGGACGCAGCCGGCCTCGTGGAGGACGCCGTGCGGGCGACGTTGGCGCGCGGCGTCCACACCCCGGACCTCGGCGGCACCCACACCACCGCTCAGTTCTCCCGAGCTCTGCAGGAGGCGCTGCGGGCCGCTACAATGGGCTGAGCAGGAGGGCAGCGTGGGAGGAACGCGGACCGAGGTCGCGACGCTCGCGGGCGGCTGCTTCTGGTGCACCGAGGCGGCCTTCGACGAGCTGGAGGGCGTGCTGGACGTGGTACCGGGCTACGCGGGCGGCCACGTACCCAACCCGAGTTACGAGCAGGTGTGCACCGGGACCACGGGGCATGCGGAGGCCGTGCAGATCACCTTCGACCCGGACCGTATCAGCTACCGCGAGCTCCTGGAGGTCTTCTTCACCATCCACGACCCCACCACCCCGAACCGCCAGGGGCCTGACGTGGGTCACCAGTACCGGTCCGCTATCTTCTGCCACAGCCCCGAGCAGGAGCAGGTGGCGCGGGAGGTCATCGAGGAGATGGAGCGTGAAGGTGTGTGGCCGGACCCCATCGTCACGGAGGTGGTCCCCTTCACGAACTTCTACCCCGCGGAGGAGTACCACCGGGACTACTACCGCCGACACCCCGACCAGGCGTACTGCGCCGCGGTGATCGCTCCCAAGCTGGAGAAGTTCCGCAAGCGCTACCGGGACCGGCTGAAGGGTTCCGCCGGTGGACACCGGTAGTTCGCATCATGCTGCCCCTGGACCCCACCCCGCCTTCCTCTGTCCAACGCGCCGCCCACCCCACGCGCACGGCCGCCGTTACGCTCCCGCGCGGTTCTCTTCTTTCACCGCCACGAACACCGCCTTGTGCAGGCAGAACCGCAGAGGCGCTTCCTGAACCCGGAACAGCTCTCTCAGCCTCCGGGGCGCCCGAGTCAGCATGGCTACCAGCACGGCCTGCAGTTCGGGCGGGGTCGTAGACCGCTCCACCCAGGACTGGAACTCGATCTCCAGCAGCATCTCCTCGTAGTTCTCCAGCGTGAGCCCGCTGGCGGCGAACGCCTCCTGCCACTCCGCCACACTCCAGTCCCGTACGTGGGTGGAATCCCGCAGGGTCTCCAGCGCGTTGATGAACCGGTCTGGCACCTCGTCCGCGGGCGACACGGTGTCGGAGACCACGAGGCGCCCGCCCATCCGCAGGACCCGTGCCATCTCTCTCACGGGGACCTGGAGCTCCGGGTAGTGGTGCGCGGCGGTGCGGCAGGTAACGACGTCGAACGAGGCGTCGGAGAACGGCAGCGCCCGCACGTCCGCCTCCTGGAACTCGACGTTTTTCACCCCGCGTTCGGCGGCCAACCTGCGAGCGACTTCCAACATCTCGGGTGTCAGGTCCGTGGCCACCACCCGCGCCACGCGTGGCGCCAACGCGAGGGCGGTGTGCCCCGCGCCCGTGGACACGTCGAGGGCCACGTCCGCGGGCTCAGGGCGCGCGAACCGCACCACCACGTCCAGGTCCGCCCCACGGGCGTGCACGGGGCTGGTGGCGTACAGCTCCGCGCTGCGGGCGAACTGCTTGCGCACGTTCCAGCCGCTCACACCACACCTCCGCGTGGATTCCAAGCGGGCGCCACCCGCCTGACCGCCCCACCCGCGGAACACCCGGCGAAGCGTCTACTGCGGCTCGGCCCCCAGCTCCAGCTCGCCCAACCGGATGAGGCTCTCCAGGTCCTCCAGGGCGTCCGGGAGCCAGCGGCGAAACAGCTCTCGGGCACCTTCCCGCTCCTCCTCCGGTGCCGCTCCCAGCATCCTCGCGGCGTCCGCCAGGTCCTGCGTGCGCCCGGCCTGGACCTTCATCAGGACCAGGTACGGCAGCGGGAGTACGGGCAGACCCTGAGGGTCTCTCCTAACGTGCGCGAGGGCCTCCGGAAGCCACGGCGCGTCCGGGGTGAGGACGTCCACCGGTACGCCGTCCGGGGTGGTGTAGCTGCGCCCTCCCCCGAGAAGCGCCGGCCCTTCTGTGAAACCCGCCTCCCGCAACCTCCGGTAAACCTCGGGGGCGTCTTGCGGAGTTACCACCACGTCCAGGTCCGCGGTTGCCCGCTCGGGCATGTACGCGCGCGCCCCGACGGCGCCCACCACCGCCCACGGAATTCCTGCAAGAAGCGGGCTCAGGTCGGGCCACCGTCTCAACGCGGTCCTCCGCCGCAGGACCTCCACCGCGGTCCCCGCTCCGGGCCTTGCCCGGCGCAGGGCCATCTCCAAGAACTTCCGCCGACGTTCCCGGGTGGAAAGTGCCACAGACGGCGAATTCTCTTCCCCGGCCCCGTTCCCTTTCCCGAGCGACCTCACGGCAGCGCGGGCGGCCTGGGCAGCGCTCCGGGCTGCGGAGCCGGTGTGAAGGGCCCGCCTGAGGCGAGATCCACTCGCGCCTCCACCCGGTCCGACCCCGACCCCACCGGCAGCACGAGAGCGCTGGGCCAGTTCGGCGTACGCCTTTCGAACACCAAGAGCCCCTCCACCTGCCCGCGCGGCGGCACTTCCGCCGGCAGGGTGGATCTCAGGAACCGGATGGGCAGCTCGCCGTCGGGTCCTTCCAGCACCGCGTTGGTCACGAGCAAGGTGGCGGGCCGGTCGGCGTTGTTGGCTACCACGACCGAAAGCACCCACGAGTCCTGCATCTCGGCGAGCCGCTGTGCCCGCAGCACCACAGGTCCGAATTCCTGCGTCCCACGGAAGTGGCGGACCCGCAGCGACAGGCCACGGCCAGAGAACTCCGCATGCGCGCGCTGCACCGCACGGACTCGGTCCGCGAACCCCGGGTGTGTCCCAGCCCAGTGGGTGTTCTCCTGGCGACGGCCTGTGACCTCATTGAACCACCCCAGGGTCCGCCACGCCGCCTGCGGGTCGAACCCGGCCTCCACCAGCATCCGCAACGCCTCCCGGTCCGCCTCCAGCTCGAGCTCCCGCGAGAAGCCGAGTGTGGAAACCTGCAGGAGCACTTGCACCAGGTCGCCCACCGCGGGGGTTCCGGTCAGGATGGCGATGACGACACTCGCGATCTGCCCCACTTGGTACCTCGCCACCTGCTGCGCCACGTGCCGCCGTGCGGTGTGGGCGATCTCGTGCGCCAGCACGAACGCCCACGCGTCCGCGTCCAAGTTCAGCCGGATGAGTCCGGTGGTCACGAAGATCCAGCCCGGTGTGCTCACCGCGTTGGGCTCCCCGTGGTCCAGGATGCCCACCCGGTAGGGCACGGAGGTCCGGCCGGAAAACGGGAGGAGGCGGTCCCGGAGGTTTCCGAGGAAGGCGAGCCACTCCGGGTCCGGGACGAACCCGAACTGGGCCACAAGACGCGCGGCCACCGCCCGACCCACCGCCAGTTCCTGGTCCTCTGGGATCGTGGCCTGCGCGCCTGCCGGCACCGCGAGCAGCGCGAGCGCTACCACCACCGCTGCCACGCGGACTCCGTCGTACACTCTCCACCGGTGCGTCTGCCTCACCCCCGCAGGACATTCTATGGATATCGGGCCAGGCGAAGTCAGCGCCCCACCAGAAATCCTGCCGCAGCACCAGGTTCGCGCCAATGCGCATGCCTGTTCGACCTGGAGCGCACCTGCGCCCGCCTCGCTTCTCCCGCTCGGGCTGGACCCGCTTACGGTGTCGAGCGGACGAGATCCCGGTAGGCGTAGTATGCGGGCTTGGGCCGCAGCAATTCGTCCAGCAGGCCGTGGTGGGCGGCGCCTGGATCTTCACTTCCGTCGTAGAGCTTGAACCAGAAGACCTTGGCGGCACCGAGTTGTCGCAGGTACGGCAGGTGGTCCTGGAGCCATCGGGCCTGGGCCCCCGGTCCGCCCTGATACCCTGGGTGGGCCTGGTCGGCGGGGTCCGACGAATACCCCGTCTCGGTGACCCAGATGGGCCTGTCGCCGACCCCGAAGCGGGCCAGGGTCGAGCGGACGTAGTCCATCGTGCGTTGCATTTCGGCCTGCGTACTGTACGTGTGGAAGTTCATGACGTCGAAGGAGCGGCCGGCCGGGAACTGCGCATCCCCGAGGATGTCCTCCAGGAAATCGGGGTCGCGCCGGACGCCGCCCAGGGCCAAGCCCCCGAGGAGGACCCGGGCCTGGGGATTGGCCCGCTTGACGGCCTGATAGGCGACGGCCAGCAGGCGAGCGTATTCGGCTGGCGTCCCCCGCCAGTAGCCCGGCAGGTCGGGCTCGTTCCAGATCTCCCAGTACTGCACGTCGGGGAAGTGGCGGACGCTCTCGTAGACGTACTCTGCGAAAGCCTCGTAGTCCTGAGGCGGGAAGTCGATGTAATCGGGGTCTCCAGGCGGGGCCGTCGAATTCCATCGGGGCGTGAAGCCCAACAGGATGAGGGGCTGAAGCCCGAGGGCGCGAAGCCGGGCGACGAGGTCGTCGTAAAGACTGAAGTCGAAGACATCCCGCTGGGGCTCGACCCGCTCCTGGCCCATCGTGAAGCGCATCCACCGGGTGCCGGCCTGGGCGGCCAGGTCCACGGCCGGCGGGGTGC
>BEII01000057.1 GCA_002898935.1 bacterium HR32 | reverse complement strand
GAGCAGGTCCGGGGCGGACGATCACGCCTCGCCGGGCGAGCGCCTCCGAGACCTCACCCGCCGGCCGGCCCACGTCCATCCACACGAAGTTCGCAACGCTCGGGTAGGTGCTGATCCCCAGGCGCTTCGCCAGGGCCAGCAGTCGGTCCCGGCCCTCCGCCACCACCGCCAGGGTGCGCGCCACGTGTGCGTCGTCCGCCAGGGCTGCGAGCGCCGCCGCCTGCGCCGCGGCGGAGACCTGGAAGGGTTCGCGGACCCGGACCACGGCCTCGACGACCTCGGGAGGGGCCACCAGGTACCCGACCCGCAGCCCGGCGAGCCCGTACACCTTGGAGAAGCTGCGCAGCACGGCCAGACGGCGGCCTTCCCGAACCCAGCGCACGCCGTCCGGGTAGTCCCGCGCGGCGTGGCGAGCGAACTCCGCGTACGCCTCGTCCACGACCGCCAGCGTGTCTTCTGGCAGACGTTCGAGGAACGCGGACAGATCCGCTTCCGACACGTAGGTGCCCGTGGGGTTGTTGGGGTTGCAGACCACCACCAGCTGCGCGCCCGCCACCCTCTCGGCCATGCGGTCGAGGTCGTGCCGTCCCTGAGCGTCGAGGGGGACCTGGACCTCCCGCGCTTCCTGTAGACGGGCGACCACGGGGTACATGGGGAAGCTGGGCCAGGCGTAGACCACGGTCCGGGTCTGGTCCAGGTAAGCTTCCGCGAGGAGCTTCAGGAGCGCAGTGCTGCCGGCGCCCACGGCCACACAGGCTTCGGGCACGCCCAGGCGCGCGGCCAAGGCTTCCCGCAGCGACGTGCACTCGTCGTCCGGGTAGCGGGCCCACCCGCCGGCGGCCCGGGCCAGCGCCTCCAGGGCAGCGGGCGAAGGTCCGAGCGGGTTCTCGTTGGACGCGAGCTTCACCGGAGGGGGCCCACCCACCGCGCGCTGGACCGCCTCCGGGTTCTGGCCCGCGACGTACGCCGGCATGCGCTCGAGGGCACGTCGCGCTCGAGGGTCTGTCATCGCACGCTCCTGGTGACGAGGCCTGCCGAAGGGTTCGCTGCCGGGCGTTTCCTACCCTCCGGGACCCTCGTCGATCCACTTCGACGGCATGGAGCGTACGTGTGTTTGCAAACTATCTCTATTGCGACTCTAACTAATATTCTGACAACAATGGTTGACAGATTATCAGTAGGTCTCTACTATTCTGGGAGAGTTCGGAGGCGTTTGCATGGCACACAGGGTCCTGTGGCGGTGTCCGGTCTGTGGAGGAGGGCTTGAAGCCGTGCGGCTCCACTGCGGCCAGTGCGACACCTCCGTCGAGGGCCGGTTCGACCTCGGCCGGCTGGCCCGCCTGGACGCCGAACAGCTCCGGTTCGTGGAGACCTTCCTCAAGGTGAGGGGCAACCTCAAGGAGATGGAGCGGGAGCTGGGGGTTTCCTACCCCACGGTCCGGGCGCGGCTGGACGCCGTGCTGCAGGCTATGGGCTTCGCTCCGGAGGCCGCCCGGGACAGGGACGAGGAGGCCCAACGCAGGCGCGAGGTGCTGGACCAGCTGCAGGCGGGGGCCATCACCGCAGAGGAAGCCCTCCGGCTGCTGCGGCAGCGACGTTGAGGGGAAAGTTGTCGGCTGTGTTCGCCTGGAGGGAGCGATGCACCCGACGTTGATGGGGCTCGTGGGGGCCCAGCTGTACGAGGAGCGGCTGCGGGCCCGGGAGGCAGAACGCCGCGCAGCCCTGGCCCGCGCGGCCCGGCGCACGTCCGCGGGAGGCGCGGTGCGCAGGCGCGTGGGCCTGGCGCTGGTGAGCCTCGGCCGGGCGCTGGGAAGCCTCGGGGAGCGGATCGCGTCTACTGCAGACCGACCTGTAGGAGGGCTACCGTGAGTGACGAGCGCCGGGTGGTCCTGCAGATGCTGCGGGACGGCAGGATCACCGTGGACGAGGCCGAGGCCCTGCTGGACGCTCTCGCCGAGCCCGCTGAGGCCCCGGTCGGTCAGGCAGACCTGGAGCAGGGCGTGCGCAGGGCGGTGGAGAGCGTGGGCCCCGCGCTGCGGTCTGCCCTGCGCGCGCTGCAGGAGCGCGTGCGGGTGGAGTGGGGTGCGCCTGACGAGCGGGCGGGCTCCGCGTCCGCCACCGAGGAGCTCCGCTGGTCCCACCCAGCGCCCGCAGGCCGGGTCGTGGTGCGGAACGTCCGCGGCGACCTGGCGGTGGAGGGCTCTGCGGACAGCGCCGTGCACGTGGAGGTCCGCAAGCGGGCGTGGGGTGCCTCGGAGGTCGCCGCCCAACAGTTGCTGCACGAACTCCGGGCGGTCGTGGAGCCGCGGGGCGAGGACCTGGTGGTCGAGGTCGGACCGACGCCCGGCCGGTTCGCCGCGGACGTGGTCCTGCGGGTCCCTGCCGACACCCGCCTGGACGCGCAGGTGGCCAAGGGTGACGTCCAGGTGGGACAGGTCGCGTCGTGCGAGCTGAGCGTTGGCGCCGGTGACGTGGACATCCGACAGGTCTCGGGTTCGGTGGGAGTCCGGTGCGGTTCGGGCGACGTGCGGCTCGGGGCTGTGGAGGGGGACTTGTCCGTGGACGTCGGCAACGGCGACGTGTCCGTCGAGTCGGTACGAGGCGCGGCGCACGTGCAGGTGGCGAGCGGAGACGTTCGCCTCGGGAGTTGCTCCGGGGCGGTGGCCGTGCGGCTGCAGCGCGGTGATCTCGAGGTGACGGCGGACGGCGCACCTTCCGTGAGGCTCGAGGTCTCCTCCGGCGACGTCCGGGCGCACCTAGCCTCCCTGCCCGCCGGGGCCGCAGTGGAAGTCCGGGTCGCTTCGGGCGACGTGCAGGTGGTCCTCGGCCCACAAGTGGGCGCGCGGGTCCTGGCGGAGACGCAGCGGGGCAGCGTGAGCTGGACGGTGGCCACGGAGGCCGTGAGCCGCGGGCCGGGTTTTGCCGAGGGCGTGGTGCGTGCTGGGGACGCGTCGGTGTCCGTGCGTGTGGTCTCGGGAGACGTGGTGGTCCGGGAGGGTCGCTGAGTGGACGAGCGCAGGCGGGTACTGGAGATGCTGCGAGACGGTCGCATCTCCGTGGAGGAGGCCGAACGGCTGCTGGATGCCCTGGACACCGGGCCTGCACCGGGCGGGGCCCCACCGCGGTTCTTGCGGGTGCAGGTGAGCGGGCACCGCGGGGACAAGGTGGACGTGGCTCTGCCGCTGGCGCTGGCGGACGTCGCCGTGCGCCTGCTGCCCAAGGGTCTGCGGCTGAGCCTGGGAGGCGAGGAGCTGGACGTGGCGAGGCTGCTGGCGGACCTGCGGACAGGCGGCGCCGCGGGAACTCTCGTGGACGCCCGCAGCCCCACCGGCGACCACGTGCGGATCTCGGTCGAGTGATGGCCCCGCAGCCGCCCGCGAGCCTGTGGAGGCATCCGGACTTCCTCAAGCTGTGGGCCGCCCAAACGGTCTCGGCCTTCGGGAGCCAGTTCACGGCTCTGGCCATCCCCGTGGTGGCAGCACTCCTGCTCGGCGCCACACCCGCGCAGATGGGCCTGCTGACGGCGGTCACCACCGGCCCGTACCTGCTGTTCGCCCTTGCCGGGGTTTGGGTGGACCGCTGGCCCCGGCGGCGGGTGCTGATCGCAGCGGACGTGGGACGGGCAGCGGTGCTGCTCGCAGTGCCGGCGCTCGCGCTGGCGGACCGGCTCGCGATGGTCCACCTGTACGCCGTGGGGTTCTGCGCCTCCTTGTTCACCGTGTTCTTCGACACCGCGGACCAGGCCTACTTACCGGCCCTGGTGTCACGGCAGCGTCTGGTGGAGGCCAACAGCCGGCTGGAGACCACCCGGTCGCTGGCGAGGCTGGTGGGGCCGGGTGCCGCGGGGGCGGTGGTGCAGGTGCTGGGGGCGCCTCTCGCGGTCCTGACGAACGTGGGATCGTTCCTGGTTTCGGCGGTCCTGCTCGGGCTGATCCGTGGGAAGGAGAGTCCTCCGGACCCTACGGAGCGCAAGCCGCTCTGGACGGAGCTCCGGCGAGGGCTGGAATTCGTGTTGCGCAACCCCTACCTTCGGGCCATCGCGCCCTGCACCGGATCCTTCAACCTGGTGGCGTCTGCGGCGGAAGCCCTGCTGGTCCTGTTCGCCACCCGGGAGCTCGGGCTCTCGCCCGCGGCGCTGGGCGCGGCCTTCAGCGTCGCAAACGTGGGGGCCCTCGCGGGAGCGTTGGCTGCCTCCCGCGTGGCGGGCGCGGTGGGCCTCGGCAGAGCCATCGTGGGCGGTTCGGCGTTGAGCGGGCTGTGGCTGGTGCCCCTGGCGTTGGCGACTCCCAGTACGGCTTTCCCCATGGTGGCGCTGGCCGGCGCGCTGGCCGGGCTGGGAGGAGCTGTGTACAACATCAACCAGGTGAGCCTCCGCCAGTCCATCACCCCGCTGCCGCTCCAGGGCCGCGTCAACGGCACGATGCGGTTCCTCGTCTGGGGCACCATGCCTGCGGGCGGCCTCCTGGGTGGGCTGCTGGGCCAGGCCGTGGGCATTCGGCCGGCGCTGACGCTGCTCGCTACCCTCCAGGCCCTGACGTTCCTCTGGGTGGCCGCCTCGCCAGTGGCCGGGCTGCGCGCGGTCCCTTCCGCGGAGGCTTGACGCGGCCCGGGGCCTGCGGCGGGTACAATGGGGTGTCGTGGAAGCTCGGGGCTTCTTGCGCCTTCGCGACGTCGCCCTGGACCTGAGCCGGCGCGTGTACGTGGTCGGGATCCTGAACGTGACCACGGACTCCTTCTACGCCGCCGCCCGACACCCGGACCTGGTCGCGGCCTTGGAGCGGGCGCACGAGATCGCGGCGGAAGGCGCGGACCTGATCGAGGTGGGGGGCGAGTCCGCGCGGCCCGGGCCGGAGGTGCCCGCGGACGAGGAGGTCCGTCGGGTGGTCCCGGTGGTCGAACGGGTTCGCTCTGAGGTGCGGCTGCCCGTGGTGGTGGAGACGGTGAAGCCTCTGGTGGCCCGCGAGGCCCTCGAGGCGGGCGCGGTGGCGGTGAACGACGTGAGCGGGCTCGCCACGACGGAGATGACGGAGGTGGCGGCCCGCTACGGCGCCGGACTCGTGGTCATGCACCGCCGCGGCCCCCACAAGGTCCGGCAGGTGGACCCCCGTTACGACGACGTGTTCGCGGAGGTGTACGCGTTCCTCGCGGAGCGCACCGACCTGGCGCGGCGGGCGGGTGTCGGCGCGGACCGCATCCTGGTGGATCCGGGGTTCAGCTTCGGCAAGACCCCTGCGCACGACGTGGAACTGCTGCGGCGCCTGGGCGAGCTCCTGCGTCTGGGGTATCCCGTGTACCTCGCCACCTCCCGCAAGAACTACCTCCGGGACATCCTCCGCCTGCCCCCGGAGGAGCTGCTGGAGGCCACCGCGGCCGCGGTGGTGTTGGGAATCGAACGGGGGGCCCGGGTCGTTCGTACCCACGACGTCCGGTTCACGGTGAGGCTGGCCCGCACCCTGGAGGGGTTGCTGGGGCTGGTGCCGGTGCCCGACACCACGGAGTCCTTCGTGCGGCAGACCGGGTAGGGGGAGGTAAACATGGACGGGCGGGAACCTACGGCGCGGCTCGTGCCGAACCCCCGGCGGGGGACGGTGGACCGCGAGCGCATCGAGGCCGCGGTGCTGGAGATCCTTCGGGCCATCGGGGAGGATCCGGAGCGGGAGGGCCTGCGGGAGACTCCGCGCCGGATCGCCGAGATGTACGCGGAGCTGTTCAGCGGGCTGCACCGCGACCCTGCGGTCCACCTGGAGGTGGGTTTCGAGGACGAGGAGCACCACGAGATGGTGGTGCTGAAGGACATCCCCTTCTACTCGTCCTGCGAGCACCACCTGCTGCCGTTCCACGGGGTCGCGCACGTGGGCTACGTGCCCAACGGCCGCATCGTGGGGATCAGCAAGGTGGCGCGGGTGGTGGAGACCCTGGCCCGCCGGCCCCAGGTGCAGGAGCGGCTGACCTCCCAGATCGCGGACCTCCTGATGGACCGGCTGCACGCCAAGGGCGCCGCGGTGGTGATCGAGGCGGAGCACCTGTGCATGACCATGCGGGGCGTGAAGAAGCCCGGTAGCGTCATGGTCACCTCCGCCATGCGCGGGCTGTTCCGCGACGACGCCCGCACGCGCGCCGAGTTCCTGTCCCTGATCCGCGCCCGCTAGCTCCACCGCTTGGCCGTGCCGCGCTCCGTGCCCCGGTGGTTCCCGGCGGCCGCCCTCTTCGGGCTGGCGGCCACCGCGGCTGCGGGGCTTGCGCTGGGCTCGGCACCCGTGGCCGCCGCAGAAGCCCTCCGGGCCCTCCTGCGGGCAGCAGGCGCGCCGGTCTCCGTTCCGGACGCGACCTACACCATCGTGGTCGAGCTGCGGCTGCCGCGTGTCGCGCTGGCCGCGGTGGTCGGTGCGGCGCTCGCCACCTCCGGTGCCGTCTACCAGGGCTTGTTCCGAAACCCGCTCGCAGACCCCTACGTGATCGGGGTCGCCTCCGGCGCTGCCCTGGGCGCGGTGGGGGTCATCTCCGCCGGGCTCGGCGGGCTGTGGGTGGTGGGCGCGGCGTTCGCAGCGGGGGTGGGGACGGTGGCCGTGGTCTTCCGCCTGGCCGCGGCGCGCCGCGCGGCGCCCGAAGACCTCTTGCTGGCCGGGCTTGCAGTGGGGTCGTTCCTGGCCGCGGTCCTCTCCGTCGTGCTCGTCCTCTCGCACAGCTCCCTGCAGCAGGCCCTGGCGTGGCTCTTGGGGAGCTTCGGGGGACGGGGGTGGCCGCACCTAGCGTTGGCCCTGCCCGCGGTGGCGGCTGGGTATGCGCTCGCTCGGTGGCACGCCCGCGAGCTGGACGTGCTGCTGCTGACCGAGGACGAAGCGGCTGCGGCGGGCGTAGACGTGCCGTCCGTCCGGCGCCGGCTCCTGGCCGCGGCCACGCTCCTGGCCGCGGCGTCCGTGGCGTCCGCGGGCGTGGTGGGGTTCGTGGGTCTCGTGGTCCCGCACGCGGTGCGGCGGGTCGTCGGGCCCGGGCATGCCGCACTGCTGCCGGGGTCTGCCGTGTGCGGCGCGGCGCTGCTGGTGTGGGCCGACCTCGCCGCGCGCACGGCCGCCTCGCCGCTGGAGATCCCGGTGGGCGCGCTCACGGCCCTGTTGGGCGTCCCGTTCTTCCTGTGGCTCCTGGTCCGGAGGGAGGCCTGAGGGCTCCGTGGAGGCGACGCCCGGATTCGAACCGGGGATCGGGGTTTTGCAGACCCCTGCCTTGCCTCTTGGCTACGTCGCCCCGCGGTCACCCGGCATTCTACCAGGCCGCCGCCCTCCGTCTCAACGCGGCGCCGGGCTTCTCCGGCCGCAGAGGTCCACCCTCCCATCCTCCCCGACTGTCCGCTGCTACCGGCCGACCGGCTCGAGGGTCCGTCTGACCAGCTCCCAGGTCCGTCTGTTGCTGTCCCAATACAGCAGGTCGGCCACCTGGTCGGCCGGAACCCACCGGTAGGCTTGGTGCTCGTCGGGGTTGACGGACGCCTCGACGCTCGGGGCCTCCGCGCGGTACACGGTCTTGCGGAGCGACAGCTCGCCTGAGACCTGCACGGTCACGTCGGCAGCCACCTCGGTCAGTTCGGCACCCGTGAGCCACAGACCGGTCTCCTCGCGGACCTCCCGCAGCGCGGCCTGCAGCGCCGTCTCCCCCTCCTCGACGCCACCCGTGACCGGCTGCCAGAACGCTTCGTGCTCACCGTGCCGGGCGGGGACCTGTAGCAGCAGCACCCGCCGGTCCCGGCTGAGCAGCCAGCACTCCACCGTGGATTTGACCCTCACGAGCTGCCTCGCGCCGGGGACTTCCCGTTCAATGGGCCG
>BEII01000056.1 GCA_002898935.1 bacterium HR32 | reverse complement strand
GCTCCGACGGCTACCAGATCAGCCACAAGGCCACTCTGAAGAAGGTGGTGAACGACCGGCGCGCCTCTCTCGACGAGGAGGGGGAAGTGCGTCCTCGCCTCAGACGTCTCGTGCTCGAGGAATTCCAGCGGGGAGCGGGCCTGCCCGTGGAGCCCTTCCCCGAGAGCGGCGAGGCCATCTCCGACGCTCCCAGGTTGAGGCTTGTGGTGATGGCCCCGGAGGCAGAGTGGTCTGGGGCGGTACGGGCCCAGGTCCGCGAGTGGATGCGGAGCCGGGGTGGACAGCCGAGGCAACACCCGGGCGCCCTTGTTTTCTGCGTCAAGCGGCCCGGCCGAAGCCTCAAGGAGGCGGTGGAGACCTGGCTCGCCTGGGAACGGGTCGCCTCGGACGTGCGCTCGGGGGTACTGGGCGAAGACTACGACCGCACCGAGATGGCGGAGATTCAGACCAAGGTGCGGGAGGCGCTGGACGACGCGCGCGACGAGGTGTGGGCTACTTACACCGTGGTCGCGGTGGCGGACTCTCGGGAGCCGGACGGGGTCAAGATCGTCGACCTGGGAGCCGGACACGCCAGTAGCGGCCAGAGCCTCTGCGGCCGGATTCTGGCGGCGTTAAAGACCGAAGGACTGTTGAGCGAGTCGGTGGGGGCCTCCTACCTCGAGCGTCACTGGCCCCCCGCTTTGCAGGAGACCGGCGCCTGGCCGCTGGCTTCGCTGCGGCAAGGCTTCCTGGACGGGTCCCTCATACGGCTGTTGGACGCGGAGGGGGTCCTGAGGGCCAGGATCCCGGAGTGGGTGGAGAAGGGGGTGTTCGGGCTCGCAGCGGGGCTGCGGCCGGACGGCAGTTTCCAGCAGGTGTGGTACGAAGAGACCGTCCAGCCCGAGGAGGTCACCTTCGACCACGACGTCTACCTGCTCCGGAAGGAGCGCGCGAGGGCGCTGAAGGTACCGGCGGCGGTTCCGGCGGGTCCGCCGATGCCTGGGCCCGGACCGCAGCCGCCTCCGCCCGGGCCACAGCCGCCCCCCGGGCTTCCCCAGGGGCGGGTCGTGGTCCGGATCCGCGGTCTGATACCTCCTGAGAGCTGGAACCGGGTCGGTACGAGGCTGATCCCGAAGCTTCGCGGTCTCAGGGGCCTGGAGGCGCGTGCGGAGTTCACCTGCGAGGTGGAGGGCCCCGAACCCGGGCAGGTGGTAGCAGAGTTGGAGGCGGCGCTGGAGGAACTGGGCCTGGGCAGGAACTTCCGCATCGAGCAGTTCCGGGAACCCGGGCCTCCTTCCGGTGACGACGGTCTTTGACGTCGGTTTGACCGTGGGCTCGGGGGCACGCTCCGTCGGCGCGGGCGGGGAACGCGCGGGGATCCCTTGCGATCCGAGGCGGCGGGGATTGCTTCCGGGGGTGCTGAGCGGCGTCAGGGGACCAGGACGAGGCGGCCCAGGACCCGGCCGCGGCGGACGCGGTCCAGGGCCTCGTTGACCCGTTCCAGAGGAACGGGCTCCACGTGCCAGCGGAGCCGGCCCGTGCGGGCCAGCTCCACGACTTCCCGCAGTTCTCGGAGGGAGCCCCACACGGAGTTGGTGAGGTGGGCTTCGGGGGGCACGCGGTCGAACCCGAAGGGCACCTGGCCCCCTGCAGCCCCGACGTGCACGAGGATGCCTCCCGGCTCCAGGGCTTGAAGGCAAAGGCGCAGGCTCGCCGTGGAGCCCACGAAGTCGAAGGCCGCGCGGGCGGCCGGGATTTTCTGGCTGGGGTGGAGCACTTCGTCCGCGCCCAGCTCCCGGACCCACGAAAACTTGCGGCGGTTGCGCTCCACCGCCACTACAGCGGCAGGCGAGAGCAACTTGAGGTACTGCACCGCGAACTGGCCCAGCCCGCCCGCGCCCACCACCAAAGCCGTGGAGCCCTGCTGGAGCCAGGGCAAGGCGCGCCGCACGGCCCGGTACGGTGTGAGGCCTGCGTCCGCCAGGGGTGCGGCGTGCACGGGGTCCAGGTCCCCGAGGGGGACCAGGTACCGGCGGGAGGGCACGCGCACCCACTCCGCGTAGCCGCCCTGGCGAGTCCAGCCCGCCTGCTCCGCGTCCGGGCACAGCTGCTCGTCCCCCTGCCGGCAGAACACGCACCGTCCGCAGCCCCAACTGGCGTACACCACGACGTTTCCGACACCGTCGGCGTGACCGGCGATCTCGTGGCCGGGCACCAGGGGGAGCGACGCCTCGAACAGCCCCTCCGCCAGGGAGACGTCGCTGTGGCAGACCCCGCAGCCCAGGACCCGGACCAAGACCTGCTGGCCCCGGGCCCGTGGCCGAGGCCGGTGCTCCGGGCGCAGGGGGCGCCCGGGCCTGTAGAGGACAGCGGCTCTCACCGGAGGGAGAGTTCGGCGTCGTAGGACGCGGTTCCCGCGGGGCCGGCCACCGCCCTGAAGCTTCCTTGTGCCGTCCCGGGAGCCGGTGGTAAAGAGAGGAAAGGCCTCCCGGCAGGTCACCTACTGGCTCAGGAGGGCCGACGCCACGGCCTCCTCCGCCGGGCCGAGGGCTTCCCGCGGGGACCCGTAGTCCAGGGGAGGAGGTGCGGCGTGCGGAAAGCGGTTTGGGCAATGGCACTGGCGGTGTGGGTGGCGGCTGCGGCGGTGGCGGCTCCCGCTCTCACGGTGAACGGGGACGTGGAGGCGTGGCGCGAGGTGGGCGAGGCCATGGCGAAGCTGGCGGCGCTGCGAAGCTACAGGATCCAGGCTGACATGGGGCAGGGACAGGCCATGGTGGTCGAGTTCGTCAACCCCGACCGGATGCGGATGCTGATGGGTGGCGAGGTCGAGGTGGTGCGGGTCGGACAGGAGCAGCGGGTTCGGATGGCGGGAGGGCCGTGGCAGTGCAGGATGATGTTCCCTGCTCCGCAGCCGCCTTCCGGCGGTCCGCCGGAGGGGGAAACCCGGGTGACGGTCCAGCGCGGTCCGAACAAGGAGGTGGGAGGGGAGGAGGTGCGCACCTACCGGTACTGGTTCGGTTCGAAGCCGGACGCGGTGATGCACCTGTACGTGTCGGTGCGGACGGGGCTGCCCCGGCGCCTGCAGGTCCTGGACCAGGCGGGCAAGGTGCAGACCACCATGGACTACACCGACTTCAACGCGGACATCCGCATCTCCCTGCCGCCCTGCCAGGACCGGTAGCGGAGCTGCACGCGCAAGGGAGGGCGCGCCGTGCGTGTGTGGGCGTGCGCCCACCGAACCTTCAGAGCCGTAGCCGTCGCCCTGGCTCTGGTTCCGAGCGCACGGGGGACACGCACGTACCCACATCCTGAACCAGCTGGGGTTCCGGTCCCGCACCCAGATCGCGGTCTGGGTGACCGAACAGAACACCCCCTCCCCCCGCTGAGAGGGCGTCGCTGGGTGCTGCCCGCGAATCCGGCCCGCATCCGCCTTTTTACGGATGGCGCCTACCGTCCCCGCGGACTACCTTCAGGGGGACACTTCGCGTAGGGAGGTAGGAGATGGTGCGGTGGGCTTTACTCTTGGCGTCCGTTGCGGCGTTGACCCTGGGGGCGCCGCCCGGGGTGGGCGCCCAATCTCGGACGTGGACCGTGACAGCAGGGGGAATTACGCCTGATGGTGCGGTGTGGTCGAATGCGTTCTACCCCCGGGTGCTGGACATCACCGTGGGCGATACCGTGCAGTGGAGGTTCGAGGGGTTCCACAACGTGGCGTTCGCAGGTGGTGGAGCGCTGCCGCCTTTGGTGGTCATGGAGGGGAGGTCCGCCTACATGAACCCGCAGGTGGCCTTTCCCGTCGGCCCGCAAGTCTACGACGGGTCTGGCTACCGCAACTCCGGGATGCCGCCGGAGGACCCAAAGGGCTGGTCGCAGTTCCGGTATGCGCTGCGGTTCACCAAGCCCGGCGTGTACACCTACAGTTGCATCGTCCACGGGCCGGCCATGTCCGGGACGATCCGGGTGCATCCGCAGGGTACCGAGCTGTCGCAGACCCCTGGGGCTGCCCTAGAGCGAGGGCGGAGGGAGCAGCAGGCCACCATCGCGGCGGGAATGCGCGCGATGGCCGGTCTTCGGCCGACGGTCTCAGGGAGGACTGTCCGTGTGTCGCTCCTGGGCGACGCGCAGCGGGGCTACTCCCTGATGCGCTACACGCGAGCGCCGTTGGTGGTGCGGCGAGGCACCACCGTGACCTGGGAGATGCGTGACCCCTTCGAGATCCACACGGTGACGTTCGCCGGAGGGGAGTCGGTGCCGCCCTTCGTCCTGCCGCAGCCCCAAAGTGGTGGGCCACCGAAGCTCCTCCTGAACCCCAAGGTGGTCGTCCCCACAGGTCAGCGAGCGCATCAGCCCGGTTACGTGAACTCTGGGATTCTGGCCCCCGTGGGGGCTCCGGGCGTGCACACGTACAGCCTGCGGTTCGACCGAGCCGGTACCTACACGTACTGGTGCCCGATCCACGCGGCGCTGGGGATGAAAGGCACCATCGTCGTGAGGTAGCAGGACCGACCGGAGAGCATGGGCGCAGGGAGGCGTTGCGATGCCCGTGTACATGGCCGAGTGTGACCTGCCCGGGTTGACGCCGGACCACCTCGCCAGTGTAGAGCGGGCGCGGCGGGCGTGCGAGCAGGTGGCGGGCGGAGGTGCTCCGGTCCGCCACCTGCACACCCTGTGAGTGCCGGCCGACTGGCGCGCGTCGTACCTGTTCGAGGCGCACAGCGTGGCCGCCGTGGAGGCCGTGTGCCGGGCCGCGTACCTGCCCTTCCTGCGGGTGGTGGAAATCGTGGAGGTGAAGTGACGGAAGATCGCCTGGGCCTTTGGCCGAGTCACATCAACGACGGGAGGTTTCGGGATGAGTCCGTTGCGGGAGTCGGCAGTAGAGGGATTGAGGGGGCGTCTGCGCGGGGAGGTGGTGGCCCTCGGAGACCCGGGGTACGAGGAGGCACGGGAGATCTGGAACGCGATGATCGACCGCAGGCCCGGGGCCATTGCCCGGTGCGTGTCGGCGGAGGACGTAGTGGAATCCGTGCAGTTCGCCCGCGAACATGACCTACAGGTGGCGATTCGCGGGGGAGGCCACAACATCGCCGGGAACGCTCTGTGTGACGGAGGCCTCATGATCGACCTCTCGCCTATGAAGGGCGTGGAGGTGGACGCGAGGGCGCGAAGGGCGACCGTGGAGCCCGGCTGCACCCTCGGAGACTTCGACGCAGCTGCTCAGGCCCACGGGCTCGCCACGCCCCTGGGGATCAACTCCACCACGGGGGTGGCGGGTCTGACCCTGGGAGGAGGGTTCGGCTGGCTGAGCCGCAAGTACGGGATGACGGTGGACAACCTGCTTTCCGCGGACGTGGTGACGGCGGACGGGCAACGGATGCACGCCAGCGAGAGGGAGAATCCGGACCTCTTCTGGGCGCTGCGGGGCGGGGGTGGGAACTTCGGGGTCGTCACCCGCTTCCAGTTCCAGCTTCATCTCGTGGGGCCCGAGGTGTTGAGTGGACTGATCGTCTTCCCGTTTGAACAGGGGAAGGCAGTGCTCACTCAGTTCGCCCGCTTCACCGAAGCGATGCCGGACGATCTCAACGTGTGGATGGTGACCCGCAAGGCGCCCCCGCTGCCCTTCCTGCCGGCGGAGGCGCACGGGAGAGAGGTGGTGGCCCTGGCCTTGTGCTACGTGGGGGACCCGGTGAAGGGCGAGAAGGTCGTGCAGTCGCTGCGTGGCTTCGGGAGGGCGTACGGAGAACACATTGAAGTCCAGCCGTACGTCGCCTGGCAGCAGGCCTTCGACCCGCTCCTGGGCAAGGGAGCGCGGAACTACTGGAAGTCTCACAACTTCAGTCGGCTGAACGACGGCGCCCTCGACAGTATCTTGGAATACGCTGGGAAACTGCCGTCGCCCCAGTGCGAGATCTTCATCGGCACCCTTGGGGGCCAGACGGGCCGGGTGGCGCGGGACGCCATGGCATACTCCAGCCGGGACGCCAACTACGTGATGAACGTACACGGCCGTTGGGAGTCGCCGGCGGAGGACAAGCGCTGCGTGGCGTGGGCGCGTGAGGTCTTCGCGAAGTCTCAGCCCTTCGCTAGCCCGGGGACGTACGTGAATTTCCTCACGCAGGACGAGGCAGACCGGGTGGCATTCGCCTACGGAGAGAACTACCGCAGGCTGGTGGAGTTGAAGAGGAAGTACGACCCGACGAACTTCTTCCGGGTGAACCAGAACATCCTGCCGGGCCAATGAGTGCTGACTCGGCCAGTGGGGACACAAGAGACAGGCGGGGCAGGGGCTCTGAGGTAAGGGCATGGGACCGGGCCGCTGCGAGGCGGCCCCGCGGGGACTGGGAGAGGGGGGACATATGGGCTCCAGTAAGGAACAGGCCATCTTCGACGAGATCGTGGCCTTCGGTCAGGCGTGGAATCGAGGAGATGCCAGGGCCGCCGCCTCGTTCTTCAGCGAGGACGCCGTTCGGGTCGACGCCTCGGGGAACGTGCAACAAGGACGGGCTGAGATCGAGGCCGCCTACTACAGGCTGTTCCACGAGACCATGCCTGGGGCGGTGGCAAAGATTGACCGCGGCACCATCCGCACACTGTCGCCAGTTCTAGCTGTGTGGCAGGCAGGACTGGAAATCAGCATGCCCGGTAGCGGGCCTCCCCTGCGTGGCCATGTGGTCCAGGTGATGGAGAAGGTGGGAGGGCGCTGGCGGATCGTCGAATCGCATCCCAAATTCTTCTGGTCTCCCTTCAGGCCCGCGACTTGAGCAGAAGGGAAGCGCGCTGGGTCGTGACCTGTGGTTCCGGGTCGCGGGAGAGGACCGGATGGTCGGGGCAGGGGAAGGGAGTGCCGCAGACGTACCGGGTGGAAACCCCCTGGTGGCGCCCGCTGGTTGACGGTGACGACACGGCGGGACTTCGGGAACTTCGTGCGGGCCATGGCGTGCCAGGTTGACTGAGAAGGCGGGGGGCGGCTCCTAGTAGAGGGGGTTCCGTGTCGATTTCCGCCCGCCTCGTTCGTCGTCTGAGTGGAGGGCCACTACTCCAGAACAAGAGGAGGACGCCGATGCGGTTCATGATGATCGTCAAGGCCTCGCCGGAGTCTGAGGCCGGGGTGCTCCCCACCGAGGAGCAGCTGGCCGAGATGGCCCGGTACAACGAGGAGCTGGCCCGGGCCGGCGTGCTGCTGGCGGGGGAGGGGCTCCAGCCCAGCTCGAAGGGGGCGCGGGTCCGCTACGAGGGCAGCAGGCGCACGGTGATCGACGGGCCGTTCACCGAGACGAAGGAGCTCGTCGCCGGATTCTGGCTGATCCAGGCGCGGTCGAGGGAAGAGGCCATCGAGTGGGCACGGCGGGTCCCCTTCCGGGAAGGAGAGGTCGAGGTGCGCCAGGTCTTCGAGCTGGAGGACTTCGACCCGAGCGAGGCGCTGGAGCGCCACGTCCGGCTGCGGGAACAGCTGAAGAAGCCTTCGTCCAACCCGTAGGGCGTGCTCCTTGATCGTCAAGTTCGACCCCTCGCGAGACGAACGGGCCCGCACAACACGTCTAGACGAGACCTGGCAGGGGCTGCAAGACGGTGGTCAGGTGCTGATGCCCCAGGACGAGGACCCGTTCAGCAAGGGGTACGGCTGGGTGAAGCGGGCCCAAAAGATCGTGTTCGCCAGGGAACGGGTCACGCCGAAATGGGAGAGCGCGTGGGTCAAACACCGGCGATATTGTGGACGGAGTGCGCGCTTAAGGCTGAGAGAACGAGGATAAACCCTTGCCATCTCTCGGCAACCGCTCGAAGCGTGGAAGAAAGGTGAGCCGGATGCCGCGAGAGCGAGCGATTGAGATCATCGGAGCACCGAGGCAACCTGGGCCTGCGACCGCAG
>BEII01000055.1 GCA_002898935.1 bacterium HR32 | reverse complement strand
CGGAAGGAGGCGTGAACCGGACCGACCAGCCCCTTGCGCCCTTGCGCCGCGGCGTGGCCGCCCTGAGCCTGCGGGGCCGTGTGCCCGTGATCCCCGCGTGGATCTTCGGCACCGAGCGCGCCTTGCCCGTCGGCAGCGTGCTCCCGCGTCCGCGAAGGGTCGCGGTGCGGTTCGGGCCCCCGGTCGATCCTGGGACAGGTGAGGAGGAACTGCTGACGCGCCTGCGCGAGGCCCTGTTGGGGCTGCACGGGGCGGGGCCGCCATGACGGACGGCTTCACGGCGTTGACGGCCCCTAGCCGGAAACGTAGACTCCCGTGGACAGACGGGCTTGAGCCCAGCTTCCGCAGGCGACGTTCCGAGGTGGGCGGATGTCGGACGGCGTGGTCCGAGTGTTGGGGTTCGCGGGCAGCCTCCGCCGCGCGTCCTTCAACCGCGGGCTCCTGAGGGCCGCGGTGGAGCTCGCGCCGGAGGACGTACGGGTGGAGGTCTTCGACCTGCGCGGGATCCCCCTGTACGACATGGACGTGGAGCAGCAAGGCCTTCCGGAGGTGGTGGTGGCGTTCAAGCGCGCCATCCGAGAGGCCGACGCGGTGCTGGTGGCCACCCCCGAGCACAACTGGTCGTTCCCGGGCGTGCTGAAGAACGCGTTGGACTGGGCCGCGCGTCCGTCGGGGGACAACCCCTTCCGGGGCAAGGCGGTCGCGGTGATGGGAGCCACCACGGGCGCGTGGGGCACCCTGCGGGCCCAGCTGCAGCTGCGGCAGGTGCTGGCGTACCTGGAGACCTACCCGTTGAACCGTCCAGAGGTCCTGGTGACGCACGCGCGGGACAAGTTCGACGCGGACGGCCACTTGGTGGACCAGGCCACGCGCGCCCGCGTCCGTGAGCTGCTCGTGGCCCTGCGGGACTGGACGCGCCGTCTCAAGGCGTCCGCGTCGGACCCGCGACCCTCTTGACGGCCTGGGTCGAGTTGACTATAGTGCGCGTCAAGGAAACTGCGATGGAACGTCGCGTCACGCACCTCAGTGTTCTGATAGCCCGCCCTCGGCAGTGCATCTGTCTTAGGCGGGAGGTAGCCCTGGCCTAGCCCGGCCCGGGCCCCTTCCGCGGCTTCCAGTTTTTCCAGCTGGTTCTAGAACCTTTTTCGCGCTGCACGGTCTCGTCGTGCGCGCAGAGGGGAGGCGTGTATGATTGCGCCCCACGGAGGCCGTTTGGTGCAGCAACTGCTGCCGAGCGGGGAGGTGGTGGACGCAGGCCGGTGGCCGCAGGTGCCGGCGGGCCGGAAGGAGGCTGCGGACGCGGTCCTGTTGGCCACGGGCGCGTACAGCCCGCTGGTGGGCTTCATGGACCGCGAGACGTACCGGTCGGTGCTGCACACCTTGCACCTTCCGGACGGCCTGCCGTGGACGCTTCCGGTCACCCTGCCGGTCGCGCCCGAACAGGCCTTGAGGCTCGGCCCGGGCTGTCGGGTGGCCCTGCGGGGGAAGGGTCTTTTGGCGGTGGTGGAGGTCACGCAGGTGTACCGGCGCGACCTCGAAGAGGAGGCGGGCGCGGTGTTCGGTACCACCGACCCCCGGCACCCGGGCGTGGGGCGCTTGCTCCAGGAGTCGCCGTGGGTCGTGGCCGGGCCCACGTGGTTGGTGGAACGGCCGCGCGGGCCCTTCGCGGACCTGGAGCTGGACCCCGCGCGCACGCGGGAGCTGTTCGCCCATGCGGGCTGGCGCACGGTAACCGCCTTTCAGACCCGCAACCCCCTCCACCGTGCGCACGAGTACCTGCACAAGTGTGCCCTGGAAGTCACGGACGGGCTGTTCCTGCACCCCCTGGTGGGGGAGACCAAGGACGACGACGTGCCCGCGGAAGTCCGGATGCGAGCCTACGAGGTGCTCCTGCAGCTGTACTACCCGAAGGACCGGGTGGTGCTGGCGGCGTTCCCCGCAGCTATGCGTTACGCGGGCCCGCGGGAGGCGGTGTTACACGCCTTGGTCCGGAAGAACTACGGCTGCACCCACATCCTCATCGGCCGAGACCACGCGGGGGTGGGCGGTTTCTACGAACCCTACGCCGCGCACAGGATCTTCGACCGGTTCAACCCCCACAAGCTCGGCATCACCCCTGTGTTCTTCGGGGAAGTCTTCTACTGCCGACGTTGCGACGCCATGGCCACCGACCGTAGTTGCCCGCACCCCGCGGAGGTGCGCGTCAACCCCAGCGGGACGTGGGTGCGCCAGCTGCTGCGCTCGGGCCAGCTGCCGCCTCCAGAGGTCATGCGGCCCGAGGTGGCGGAGGTGTTGCGGGCGTACTTCTCGAGCCGTCCCGCGGAGCAGGCGGGTTAGACGTTGTGGCAGGGACCGGGGTCCCCAAAATTCGAGGACCGATTCTCGGGGTGATCTGGGGAGGGAGGAGGATGGCGCAAGGAGCAGGTGTGGCCCAGCAGCAGCCCACGTGGGAGCTTGTGCTCAAGCGCAACTCCATCGAGCGGCTGAAGCAGGAGAAGTTCCCGCTGGACATCGTCCACGAGCTCCCCGACCTGATCGCCAAGGGATACGAGGCGGTCCCCGAGGAGGACATCGTCCGCCTGAACTGGTGGGGCCTCACCCACGACAAGCCCAAGGTCGGGACCTTCATGGTCCGGATCAAGGTCCCAAGCGGCCGCATCACCCCAGCCCAACTCGTCGCGATCGGCCGGATCTCCCGACGGTACGGCCGCAACTACAGCCAGCTCACCACGCGCCAGGGCATCCAGCTCCACTGGGTCCGCCTGGACCAGCTCCCCGAGGTCCTCGCGGAGATCCAGCTGAGTGGCCTCACCACCGCGGGCGGCGAGGGCGACACGGTGCGCAACGTCACCAGCTGCCCGCTGGCCGGGGTGGACCGGGAGGAGCTGTTCGACGTGCGGCCCGTGGTGGAGGCGGTGGCCAAGTTCTTCTACGGCAACCGGGACTACTCGAACTTGCCCCGCAAGCACAAGTACACGATCAGCGCCTGCCCAGCCCAGTGCAACGCCCCCGAGATCCACGACGTCGCCCTGGTGGGTGTGTGGAAGGACGGCCGGCCGGGGTTCGCGGTGCGGGTGGGGGGAGGACTCTCCGCCACGCCCCGCATCTCCCGAGACCTCGGCGTCTTCGTCCCCGCGGAGCCCGTAGACGGGGTGGTGGAGGTGCTGCGGGCCATCACGGACACCTGGCAGCACGACCTCCGCTACCGCCTGAGCCGCGCCAAGGCTCGAATCAAGTTCATGGTGGACGACTACGGGCCGGAGGGCGTGCGGGCCCTGGTGGAGGCGCGGCTGGGGCGCCGGCTGGAAGACGGCCGCGCGCCGGAGCCCACCCACGACACCGACCACCCGGGCGTGCACCCACAGAAGCAGGCGGGCCGAATGTACGTGGGCGTCCCCGTGCCCATGGGCTGGATCACCGGCGATCAACTGGTGGCCTTGGGCGAACTCGTGGCTTCCTTTGATGGAGACGTCCGCTTCACCCGGATGCAGAACCTCATCGTCACCCACGTTCCTGAAGACCGGGTGGGGTGGCTGGCCCAGGCGCTCGCCGGGTTGGGGCTGGACCCGCACCGCAACCCCGTGTACGCGCGTTCCATCGCCTGCACCGACCACCGGTTCTGCAACTACTCGGTGGCGGAGACCAAGGGCAAGCTGAAGGACATCCTCGCGGAGCTGGAGGCGCGGTTCGGACAGGCGGTGGGAGGGCTGCGGATCTACACGGACGGCTGCCCCCACGCGTGCGCCCACCACTGGGTGGGCGACATCGGGCTGCAGGGGACCACCACCGTCCATCCGGAGAAGGGGGTGCGGGTGGAGGCGTACGACGTGTGCCTGCGGGGCGGCCTGGGTACCCGGGCCGCCATCGGGAAGCCCCTGTTGCGCAGGATCCCGGAGGATCGGATCACGGAGGTGGTCTGCCGCCTGGTGGAGGCGTGGCTGCGGGAGAGGGCCCAGCGGGAAGATGGCTACGCGTTCCGGGACTTCGTGGACGGGCACACGGATGAGGATCTCCAGGCCATCGCCCTCGGGAAAGAGGTCTTGGAGGAGGAGGCCCCGCGACGCCCCGTGGTCCGCATCCCCGGCATGTTCCTCCCCTTCACGGGCGGCGCGGACCGGTTAGAGGTGGAGGCGAGGACGGTACGGGAGGCGCTCGAGGTCCTGCGGCGCCGGTACCCGCGTCTGGTCGAGCAGATCCTCACCCTCGAGGGTCAGGTCCACGCCTCCGTCAACCTCTTCGTGGCCGAGGAGGACATCCGGGGCCTTCAGGGGCTGGACACCTCCCTCGCGCCAGGCCAGGAGCTCACGATCCTGCCCGCGCTGTCGGGCGGGTAGGAGGTGTGAGGATGCCGCGGCGCGTGGTGTTCGACGACCTGGAGATCGGCGAGATCGGCGTCCAGCTGGACGACCGGGATCCCCAAGAGGTGATCGCGTGGGCCTTGGACACCTTCGGCGACGGGGTGGCGGTGGTCACCGCCCTGCAGGCGGAAGGCATGGCGGTCCTGGACATGGCCACGCGGCTCAGACCCGACGTCCGGGTGGTCACCGTGGACACCGGCCGGCTCCCGCAGGCCACGTACGCGTTCCTCGACGCAGTACGGGAGCACTACCCGCAGGCCCGCGTTGAAGTGCTCCTTCCGGACCACCGGGAGGTGGAAGCCATGGTCCGGCGGCACGGGGTCAACCTGTTCTACAGGTCCGTGCCGCTACGCCTGCTGTGCTGCCAGGTGCGCAAGGTGCGGCCCCTCGTGCGGGCCCTGGAAGGGTTGGACGCGTGGATCACGGGGCTGCGACGGGAGCAGTGGGCCTCCCGCGCCAACATCCGCAAGGTGGAGCTGGACCACGACCACGACGGCATCGTGAAGGTCAACCCCCTCGCGGACTGGACCAAGGAGGAGGTGTGGGAGTACCTCCACGCCCACGGCGTTCCCATCCACCCCCTCTACGCCCACGGGTACACCAGCATCGGCTGCGACCCCTGCACCCGACCCATCCAGCCGGGCGAGGACGACCGGGCTGGCCGGTGGTGGTGGGAGGTAGGAGCCCCGAAGGAGTGCGGCATCCACTGCCCCATCGAGACCGGAGGGTTCGAGCACGAGGCGCACGCGATCCTAGGCCACGCGCACGCGCACGAGGAGGTCCGGCGGTGACGGAGCCTGCTTGGGAGTTGGACCCTGAGTCCGCGGCCCTGGTGGTGGAGGAGGTCCTGGCGCTCGCCCAGGCCGTCCCGGACCCGCAGCGCGCGCGGCTCGCCGAGGCCGCGGAGCGGCTGCGCACCGGAAGGCTATCCGAGGACCTGGTGGACGTGGTGGAGTCTGCGGTGGCGCTCTCGCTGCAGTCGGGCCGGGCCAGGCGCCGGTACCGTGCAGAAGGCGAGCGCCTGCTCACCGAGGTGTTGTGGCACACGCCCCGCGGCCGAGACCTGCGGGCGAGGCTGGAGGCCACGAACCGGGCCCTGCGGGCGCTGCGGGGCCGGCGGCTGGAGGAGGTGCGGGTGGGGGCCAGGACCCTGGGGGACTACACCGTGGCCCTGCGCGCGGAGGGGGTGGTGGTGACGTTGTCCGCGCGGGCGGACGGGGTGGAGGTGGAAAGCGTGTCCACGGAGGCGAGCTCCCCTCCGCGGGGCGTGTGCGTGTGGTTCACCGGGCTTTCCGGCGCGGGCAAGAGCACCCTGGCGGAGCTGGTGGCCGCCCGGCTGAGGGCGATGGGTCGGGCCGTGGAGGTCCTGGACGGAGACGCGGTGCGGCAGCACTTCTCCCGCGGGTTGGGGTTCTCCCGGGAGGACCGGGTGGAGAACGTGCGGCGGGTGGCGTACGTGGCCGGGCTGCTGGTGCGCCACGGGGTCGTGGTCTTGGTGGCGCTGATCTCCCCGTACCGGGACGCGCGGGCCCAGGCGCGCGCGCTCGTGGGCGACTTCCTGGAGGTGTACGTGCGCTGCCCGATGGCGGTGCTCGTGCAGCGGGACCCCAAGGGGCTGTACGCGCGGGCGCTGCGCGGCGAGTTGCCCAACTTCACCGGCGTGAGCGACCCGTACGAGGAGCCGGAAGCACCTGACCTGGTGCTCGACACCGACCTCCAGACGCCGGAGGAAGGCGCGGCCCAGGTCCTGCGGCTGCTGGCGGACCGCGGCTACCTCGTGGAGCTCGTGCCCGGAGACGTCGCGTGAGCTGGCGGGTGCTGCTGCTCGAGTCTCGCTGGGCGCAGGTGCTCGCGGACCTGGTGCGAAGGGCGGGCTGGGAGCCGGTGTGCGCGCCTGCTGTGGCGGAAGTCCCCACCCCGGCTGGGGAGCTGGCGGGACCGCTGCGGAAACTGTGCGCGCGGGAGGTGGACTGGGCCGTGTTCCTCACAGGCGTGGGAGTCCAGCGCCTGTACGACGCTGCGCAGTCCCTGGGGATGGGAGAAGCGTTCGTGCACGCGCTCCGCGAGCTCCCCGCGGCCGTGCGCGGCCCCAAGCCGCAGACGGCGCTGAGCCGGTGGGGGATTCGGCCACAGGTGTCTTGCGCGAGCCCGTACACCACAGCCGAGCTCTGCCGCGCCCTGGACGAGGTAGACCTCGCCGGCAGACAGGTGTTCGTGCAGCACTACGGCGAGACGAACCACGCACTGCGCGCGTACCTGCTGGCCCGCGGCGCGCAGGTGGTGGACGCGGCGCCCTACCGGTGGGCCCTGCCGGACCCTTCCGCGCCGCTTGAGCAAGCGGTGCGGGCGATCGCGGCCCGCGAGGTGGACGCCCTGGTGGTGACGAGCCGACCGCAGGTGGTGCACCTGTTCACCGTGGCGGAGGCTGAAGGGCTCGGGGAGGCGGTGCGCGACGCCTTGAGTGGGCCCGTGGTGGTGGCCGCCGTAGGCCCCACGAGCCGCGCAGCCCTCGAGGCCTACGGAGTCCGGGTGGTCGCAAGCCCCTCGCACCCGAAGATGGCTCCGCTGGTCGAGGCGCTGCGCGTGTACCGGGACGCAGCCGGGGAGTAGCCGTGTACTATCCCCTCTTCGTAGACCTGCGAGGCCGTCGCTGCGTGGTGGTGGGAGGGGGCCCGTTGGCGGAGGCGAAGGTGGCCGCGCTGCTGGACTGCGGCGCGGACGTGGCGGTGGTCAGCGACCGGGTGACCGAGCACCTCGCTGTGTGGGCCGCCGAGGGCCGCCTGCGCTGGGAGGCACGGGCGTTTCGACCCGCAGACTTGGAGGGCGCGTGGCTCGTGATCTCCGCACCCGAAGACCGGTCGGTGAACGACGCGGTGTGGGGAGAAGCGCAACGGCGGCGGCTCTGGGTCAACGCGGTGGACGATCCCCCGCACTGCAGCTTCATCGCCCCTGCGGTCTTCCGCCAGGGAGACCTGGTGGTGGCGGTGTGCACCTCGGGGAAGGCCCCGGCGCTGGCGGTGCGGCTGCGCGACCGGTTCGCTGCACAGCTCGGGCCGGAGTACGGGGAGTTCCTGGAACTCGCGGGCGCGGTACGGGAGGAGATCAACCGACGCGTCCCGGCCTTCCGGGAGCGGGCGGCCCTGTGGTACCGCATCGTGGACTCGGACATCCTGGACCTGTTGCGCCGAGGGAATCGGGAGGCGGCCCGCGCGCGGCTTTGGGAGCTCGTGGAGGGAGCGGGATGAGGGGCAAGGTGTACCTGGTGGGGGCCGGCCCGGGCGATCCCGAGCTCATCACGGTGCGGGGGCTTCGGGTCCTGCGCAGCGCGGACGTGGTGGTGTACGACCGCCTGGTGCACCCGGCGCTGGTGGAGCAGGCACCCCAAGCCGCCGAGCGCGTCTTCGTCGGCAAGCATCCGGAGGGTCACGTCGACGACGATAACCCTGTGCGCCCCCTGCAGGCGCGCCAGCAGGAGGGTGGCGAGCCCCACGGGGCCAGCTCCCACGATGAGCACATCGTCCCC
>BEII01000054.1 GCA_002898935.1 bacterium HR32 | reverse complement strand
GGTGAACCCCAGCTCCTCTGCGATCCGCGGGTACGGCGCCGAGGCCCCGAACCGGTCCACGCCCAGCACGCGCCCGTCGCAACCCACCCACCGCTCCCAGCCCATGGGCCGCGCCGCCTCCACCGCCACCCGCTTGGTCACCGACGGCGGCAGGACCTCTTCCCGGTAGGACTGTGGCTGGCGTTCGAACAGCTCCCACGAGGGAAGACTCACCACGCGTGTCCGCACCCCTTCCCCGGTGAGTCGTTCGTACGCCTCCACGCACAGCGCCACCTCGGAGCCGGTGGCGATCAGGACGACCTCGGGAGGGCCGCCTGGGGCGTCCGCCAGCACGTACCCGCCCCGCCGCAGGCCCGAGGCGGGGGCGTAGCGACTGCGGTCCAACACGGGTACCGCCTGGCGGGTCAGCACGAGCGCCACGGGACCCTCCCGGTACTCTGCCGCGAAGCGCCAGGCTTCCACCGCCTCCGCCGCGTCCGCAGGCCGCAGCACCACGAGCCCAGGCATGGCCCGGAGGGACGCCAGGTGCTCCACCGGCTGGTGGGTGGGTCCATCCTCGCCCAGGAATACCGAGTCGTGGGTGAACACGTACACCACCGGGAGCTCAGACAGCGCGCTCAGCCGGATGGCGGGCCGGGCGTAGTCGGAGAACACCAGGAAGGTGGCCACGAAGGGTCGCAGCCCGCCGTGGTAGGCGATGCCATTGGCGATGGCGGCCATGGCGTGCTCGCGCACGCCGAAGTGCAGGTTGCGGCCGCTGTAGTCCTGGGGCCCGCCGCAACTCCCCTGCACCGGGCCCAGCGGACGGTCCGGGCTCTGGAAGTCCCCGGCGCCTGGGAGCGCTGTGTTGGTGGAGGGGTTCAGGTCTGCAGACCCGCCCACCAACCACGGCACACGCTCGGCCAACGCCCGCAGCGCCGCACCCGCCGCGGCGCGGGTGGCCACCCGCTCACCCGCGGAATAGGTCGGCAGGCCCTGATCCCACCCCTCCGGCAACTGTCCGCGCTGAGCCTGTTCCCACCGGGCCGCGAGGTCCGGGTAGGCCTGGGCGTACGCGCAGAACCGCTCTTGCCACGCTGCCTCCAGTGCCTCCCCGCGCGCCCGCGCCTTACGGAACTCCCGCAACGCCTGTTCCGGTACCACGAACGGCTCCGGGTACGGCCAGCCCAGGTTCTGTTTGGTACGCCGGACCTCGTCCTCGCCCAGCGGCGCTCCGTGCGCCTCGAACCGGCCCTCCTTGCCAGGACTGCCGAAGGCGATGCGGGTGCGGACGATCACGAGGGACGGCCGCCCGCTCTCTTCCCTGGCCTGCCGGATGGCGGCGTCCACGGCCTCCAGGTCGTTGCCGTCCGGCACCTCCTGCACGTGCCAGCCCAGGGCCTCGAACCGGCCCCGGACGTCCTCGGTGAACGTGAGGGCGGTACTCCCCGCGAGGCTGGTGCCGTTCGCGTCGTACAGGCAGATGAGCTTGCCCAGGCGCAGGTGCCCGGCCAGGGACGCCGCCTCGTAGGACACGCCCTCCATGAGGTCGCCGTCGGAGGCCACCACGTACGTCCAGTGGTCCACGATCTCGTACCCGGGTCGGTTGAAGGTGGCCGCCAGGTGGCGCTCCGCCACGGCCATGCCCACCGCGTTCGCGAACCCCTGCCCCAGTGGCCCCGTGGTGCACTCCACCCCGGGGGTGAGGCGAAACTCAGGGTGGCCGGGGGTCCGGCTGCCCCACTGTCGGAACTGCTTGAGGTCGTCCAGCGTGAGATCGTACCCGCTCAAGTACAGCAGCGCGTACAGCAGCATGGACGCGTGGCCCGCGGACAGCACGAACCGGTCGCGGTCGGGCCACAGAGGGTTACGCGGGTTGTGGCGCAGGAAGCGGGTCCACAGGACGTACGCGGGCGCTGCGAAGCCCATGGGAGCGCCCGGGTGTCCTGACCGGGCGCGCTCGACTGCGTCCATGGCCAGGGTCCGCAGGGTGTTCACGCACAGGACGTCCAGAGCGTGGCGGTCTTGGGTCATCCCTTCCTCCCAGAGGGGCTCCCGTCCACCATAGCAGGAAGGCCCAGGGCCGTCCAAGAACACGGCTGCCGTGGAACCTCCCTGCCCGGACGCGTGGGCGCACGCAGCGGACCAGGGGCGCGCCTTTGAATTCCTCCGGGACGCCTTGGGCCCACCGGAGCGCCAGTCGGTGGAGCAGGCCAAGGACGTGGTCGACGCCCTGGCCCACCGCGACCCCGAGACGGCGGTGGCCCGTGCGCGGGAGCTGGCCCGCTACTGCGAGGCCTGCCCAGATTCCTGCGTGCGCGCGCTGAGCCTTCTCGCGGTGGCCAACGCGTGCCTGTGGTCGGACCGGCTGGAGGAGGCACTGCAGGCGTACGACGAGGCGTGCGCGCTCGCCCTCCGAGGCGGCGACGCGACCCTCGCCGCGCGGTGCGGAATCGGCAAGATCGGCGTGCTGTTCCGGCAGGCCCGTTACCAGGACGCTCTCGAGCTCGCGGAGCGCATCGAGCCCGTACTGGCTCGCGACCCGCAAGGGGCTGTGTACGCCGCCCGCGTCCGCAGCCAGCGCGCCACCCTCCTGAAGTACCTGGGCCACACCGAGGCCGCCCTGGAGGCGTACGCGCAGGCCGCGTCCGCACTGCGCGCCTGCGGCGAGCGCGCGGCGCTGGACCTGGCCGTGGCGGAGCACAACCGCGGCCTGCTGCTGGCCCAGGCGGGGAGGGGGCGGGAGGCGCTGGTCGCCTTGGAGGCGGCGCGGGCCGCGGCGGAGAGGGCGAATAGCCCCCTGCTCGCCGCCCGGGCCGCTGCGGCGGCGGCGTGGGTGGACACAGCGCAGGGCCGCTACGCGCACGCCCTCCGGGCGTTCGAGGCGGTGGCGAAGCGGTACGAGGCAGCGCGCGCACACTCCACCGCGGCCAGCTACCGCCTCGCCGCCGTGGAGTGCTGGCTGTTCCTGGGCCAGGCGGAGCGAGCGCGGCGGGAAGGCGAGCGGCTCGCAGCGCAGCTCGCGCGGGGAGGGTTCGTCGCGGAGGCCGCGCAGGCCCGTTACCTCACCGCCCTGGCGTACCGGCACGCGGGCGCCTGGCCTCAGGCCGAAGCGTTGCTGCAGCAAGCGTACCACGAGCTCTCCTCGGTCGGGAGGACCGGGCTCGCGGCACTCGCCGCGTGCGAGCTGGCTCGGTGCCTCGTGCGGCGCGGGGAGGTGAACGACGCCGTGCGCCTGGCCAAGGTGGCGCACCAGGGGGCCGCAACCGCGCAGGACCCTTCCGGCCTGGGCCGGGCGAGACTCGTCCTCGCGGACGCCCTGCGCGCGGCGGGCGATGGGAACGCCGCCCGCAGGGAAGCGCAGGCCGCCTTGCGCGAGGGCCGTCACCGGGGTATGGCCTGGCTCTGTGCCGCCGCTCACCGTCGGCTCGCAGACCTCGCCCCCACGCCCGGGCGCCGCCTCGCGCACCTGCTGTGCGGGGTGCGGTGGGCGGGCCGGGTCCTCGCCTGGGCGCCCGCGGACCTGCGCTACGGGGTCTTCGCGGAGGTGGGCTCGCTGTTCGAGGGCACGACGGTCGCCCTGTGCGAGGCCGGCGCGTACGAGCGGGCGTGGGAGGTGGTGCAGGGCGCGAAGTCGCGGGGCATGGCCCAGCTCCTCGCCGCTCAGCCGACGCCCTTCAGCCCGCGTCGGCAGGAGGACGCGCAGCTGGTGGAAGAGCTGAACCGCGCGCTGGAGGCCTTCCGGATGAGGGCCCTGGCCTCTGCGGAAGCCCCTGCAGAACTCGCCAGGACCGAACTGGAGGCGCTCCACGACCGCGTCCAGGACCTGCTGTGGCGGCTAGAGGTCCGTGATGCCGCGTACGCCGGGGACGCAGACGTGCTCGGGTACGTGGCGCGGCCCCGCCGCCCGGCTCTCGCGCCGGACGCCGCGCTCGTGGAGTACTTCGTGGCCAGAGGGCAGGTGGGGGCGTTCGTCCTGGACGCCAGCGGGCTCCGGTACGTGCCGCGGCTGTGCCCTGAGGCCGCGGTGGCGCGGCTTGCGGCCCTGCTGTCCACCGGCCTACGGGCTTACGCGGACGGCCACCTGCCCGTGGCACAGGCCCTCCGCCAAGCGGAGCTCGTGCTGCGCGGCCTTCACGAGTTGCTGCTCGCGCCCATCCTGCCGCTCCTCGAGCCACGCCGCAGCCTGGTCGTCGCTCCCCACGGCAGGCTGCACGGTCTGCCGTTCCACGCGCTCTCGGACGGCGGGCGGTGTGTCTGGGAGCGATGGGAGGTCTCGTACGTGCCTGCCGGCTGGCTCCTGCCGCACCTCCAGGCCCGCCCGGTCCCCACCGCTCGGGCGGTGTGCGTGGCGGACACGTGGGGTGGCAGGCTGCCCCGGGCGGTCGAGGAGGCGCGGGAAGCCGCTCGGTCCTTGGGGGCGCACCTCCTGGAAGAACCCCACCCGCACGACTTTCTCGACCGCCTCCGGGGCGCCAGGTGGGCGCACGTTGCGGCCCACTGCTCCTTCCGGCCCGACGCGCCGCTGCTCTCCACCGTACACCTGCGCGCAGGCCCCGTCACCGTCGCGGACGTGATGGCCCACCTGCGTCCTGCCCCCGCGGTGGTGGTACTGAGCGGCTGTGAGACCGCCTCCCCCCGGCTGCTGCCCGGCGACGAGCTGGTTGGTTTCGCGCGAGCGTGGCTCCACGCGGGCGCGCGGACCTTGATCCTGTCCCTGTGGCCGGTGGAGGACAGCGCCGCCTGCTACCTGATGCGGGAGTTCTACGCGGCCCTTGGGCGCGGGGAAAGGCCTGCGGCGGCCCTGCGTCGCTCGGGTCTCTCCTTGCGCGACCGGGGCGCTCACCCGCTGCACTGGGCCGCCTTCGTGCTGGTCGGCGACCCCGACCCCCCTGTCCAAACCGCGGCCGCGCCACGTTCATTCGGGTGAAGGATCTAGAGGAGGTCTGACGTGCGGCGTGCGTGGCGCTACCTGAGGGGACACCTGCTGCTGGCGGCTCCACAGGACCTCTTGGCGGAAGTCGAGCGTAGCCACCCGCTGCGTTGCCTGGAGCCCTGCCCCTTCCCCCGCGAGGCGTACGTGGCCCGCGGTACAGGGCGCGGCCGTCGGTGGGAGGCGGTGCGGCTCCCACCTCCGGCACCGCCGCCCGGCGCGCTGTGGGTGCGCCGCGCCGTGGCCGAAGGCGCGGAGGAGGCCGAACTGGTGGCTCACCTGGCGCGTAGCGGCCGCGCCGTCTACGGCTCGCTCGACCTCGAGGTCCTGGGCCAGCTGGAGGTTTCCCACGGGAGCCCCACCCCCGACGCGGCCATCCGCCTCCCTGGTGCGGACCAAGCGGCTTTCCGCGCCCAGCCTGCCCTCGCCGAACTCGGGTTGTGGGAGGCCGACCGCGCACCGTGGCGGCCCCGCGGCGAAGGGGTCACGGTGGTAATCCTGGACAGCGGCCCGGAAGCCGGTCGCGCCGGACCTCCGTTCGACCCCGAGCTGGTGGACGTGTACGTGGAGTGGCCGCAGCGCCTCCCGGAGGGCCTCCCGGTGCTGGCGGAGATCCCAGAGCCGGACGGATCCGAGTGCGGGGTGGTGGACCGGCGCAGGCCGGTCGTTTGGTCTCCCCTGCTGGCCACCGACGAGCAGATGCGTGCCTACCGCGCGCACCACGGGGTGATGGTGGCCTCGTTGGTCCGGTTGGTCGCGCCGCGCGCTCAGATCGTCCTGGTGCGCGTGTTGAATGGCGCCCTCGGCGCGGCCACCTACGAAGTGGTGGAAGCCATGCGCTGGGTCGGCGCCCTGGCGCGGTCTCCGGTGCCCCACCCGGACACGGGCCGGCCGCTCGTGTCCGCGCCCCTGGTCTACAACCTGAGCCTGGGCGTGGACCGCTCGCAGCCGGAGACCGTACAGTCCTGCGTCCTGCTGCTCGCGGTGGACGAACTGGCCCGCCAGCGCGCCCTGATGGTGTGCGCGGCCGGCAACCTGTCCCAGGGCCGTCCGGAGAACTGCCTGGAGCCCGCCGCCTACGGCCAGTTCGGCGACACCCTGGCCGCCCAGACCCAGGTGGTGCCGGTGGCGGCCACCAGCGCCGCGCAGCCGGACCGGTACGCGTGGTTCAGCAACGAGGCGCACTTCGGCGCCCCGGGCGAGGACCTGGTGCTGGACTGCGGGACGGAGGTGGCGGGTTCGCGCTACCTGCGGTGGTCCGGGACGTCGTTCGCCGCCGCGCTGGTCTCGGGCGTGCTTGCGGTGTGGCTCAGCACCGGGCTTCCGCCCGAGTCCGCCAAGGCGCGGCTGTGGGAGCGGGCCCGGAGGCCCTCCCGCTGGGACGGGGTGCACGCGGTCCGCCTGTAGGACTAGACCTCCGCAGCGGGCCGGCCTGCCCGCAGGAGGAACTTCTGGATCTTCCCCGTGGCGGTCTTGGGGAGCTCGGGCACGAACTCCACCGCCTTGGGGGTCTTGAAGTGCGCCAGGTGCTGGCGGCAGAAGGCGATGAGTTCCTCCTCCGTGGCGGCTGCACCTGGCCTCAGGACCACGTAGGCCTTGGGCACCTCGCCCCACTTGGGGTCCGGGACCCCCACCACCGCCGCCTCCATCACCGCCGGGTGCTGGAAGAGGACCCCCTCCACCTCCACGGAGGACACGTTCTCGCCGCCGCTGATGATGATGTCCTTCTTGCGGTCCACGATCTGCAGGCTGCCGTCCGGGTGCACCACAGCCAGGTCGCCGGTGTGGAACCAGCCGCCTGCGAAGGCCTGCGCGGTGGCTTCGGGGTCGTTGTAGTAGCCGGCCATGACCGTGGGGCCCCGCACCACGATCTCCCCCACCTCGCGGCCGTCCCGGGCCACGGGCTGCAGGTCGTCCCGGACCACCGCCACCTCGCCGCACAGGATCTGGCCCACACCCTGCCTGGCCTTGCGGGCGGCCCGCTCTCCCAAAGGCAGGCCGTCCCACTCCCTCCGCCACTCGCACACCGTGAGCCACGGCCCGGTCTCCGTGAGCCCGTACACGTGCACCACTTCGATGCCCAGCTCGTCCTCCGCACGGGCGATGAGGGCCGCGGGCGGCGGCGCGCCGCCCACGTACCACCGCAGGGGCTGCCTCGGCTTCCACCCCTGGGCGGAAGGGTCCGCCAGGAGCATCACCAACACCGTGGGTGCGGAAAAGGCCACGGTGACGCCCTCCTGGTCGATGCGGCGGAACACCTCCGGCGGGTCCACCTTGGGGAGGCACACGTGCCGGGCGCCTACCGCGGTCACCGCCCACACCGCGCCCCACCCGTTGACGTGGAACATGGGAAGGGTGTGCAGGTACACGTCCTCCAGCCGCAGCCGCCCGTGCACCACCACGTTCATCACGTTCAAGGCCGTGTTGCGGTGGGTGAGGACCACGCCCTTGGGGTGCGCCGTGGTGCCGCTGGTGTAGTTCAGCGTGATGGGCGCTTCTTCATCCACCTGCCCCGCGCGGCTCCACAGGGCCTCACCCGCCGCGGGGGAAGCCTCGCGCAGGAGTGCCTCCGAGCTTTCTCCGAGCTCTATGACCTGCAGGCCCGGCAGGCGGCCGGCCAGAAAGCGAGCGGCCGAGGCGAAGGCGGGGTCCACGAGCAGCAGCCGCGCGCCGGAGTGGCGGAGGATGTACTCGTAGTCCCCCTCCCGCAGCCGGGTGTTGAGGGGCACCAAGGCGCAGCCGGCCAGCGGCACCGCGGTGTACGTCTCCAAGGCTCGGTGGGTGTTGGGCGACAGCACCGCCACCCGGTCGCCCGCTTCGACGCCGAGACCCCGCACCGCCGCCGCCAGCCGGCCGCAGCGGTCGCCGAACTCCGCGTAGGTGAACCGGGTGGGGCCGTCCACCACGGCCACGCGGTCCCGGTACAGATCCACCGAGCGCCGCACGAAGGCGAGAGGCGACAAGGGTGCGCGCACGGTCCCCACCTCCCTCACACCGCCAGGTACTGGTGGACCGCCTGCTCGTCCGAGGTGATGGCCTCCAGGGTCCCC
>BEII01000053.1 GCA_002898935.1 bacterium HR32 | reverse complement strand
ACAGGGCCACCTGCGCCCCGCCCGCGGCCAGGGTGCGGACCAGGTTTGCGGTCTCGGTGGTCACGTGCAGACACGCGGCCACCCGCAGGCCTTCCAGGGGCCGCTCCCGGCTGAAACGCTCGCGGATGCGGCGCAGGACGGGCATCTCCGCCTCCGCCCACTCCACCCGCAACACGCCTGCGGGCGCGAGACTCCTGTCTTTGACGTCTGCTTCCAAAGCGGTCCTCCGCGGGCCAGGTGGCCTACTCGATGAAATCCTTGAGCCGCTTGCTGCGGGAGGGGTGGCGCAGCTTGCGCAACGCCTTCGCCTCGATCTGGCGGATGCGCTCCCGGGTCACCCCGAACTCGCGGCCCACTTCCTCTAGGGTCCGGGGCCGGCCGTCCTCCAGGCCGAACCGCAGCTTGAGGACGTTGCGCTCCCGGGCCGTGAGGGTCTCCAGCACGCCCTCCAGCTGCTCCTTGAGCATGGTGTAGCTGGCCGCCTCCGCGGGCGCCAGGGCGTCCGCGTCCTCGATGAAGTCCCCGAGGTGACTGTCTTCCTCCTCGCCGATGGGGGTCTCCAGGGAGATAGGCTCCTGGGCGATCTTCATGATCTCCCGCACCCGCTCCACGGGCAGCTTCATCTCCTCCGCGATCTCCTCCGGCGTGGGCTCCCGCCCCTTCTGCTGCAGCAACTGCCGGGAGACCCGCACCAGCTTGTTGATGGTCTCCACCATGTGCACAGGGATGCGGATGGTCCGCGCCTGGTCCGCCAGCGCCCGGGTGATGGCCTGCCGGATCCACCAGGTGGCGTAGGTGCTGAACTTGAAGCCCTTGCGCCAGTCGAATTTCTCCACCGCGCGGATGAGGCCCAAATTCCCCTCCTGGATGAGATCCAGGAAGAGCATCCCCCGGCCCACGTACTTCTTGGCGATGGCGACCACCAAGCGCAGGTTGGCCTCGATGAGCTTGCGCTTGGCCTCCTCGTCCCCGCGCTCCATACGCTTGGCGAGGTCCACCTCTTCCTGGGCCGTCAGCAGGGGCACCCGGCCGATCTCCTTCAGGTACATGCGGACCGGGTCGTCGATGGAGATCCCTTCCAGGGGCTCCAGCTCCGCGGTCTTCTCCTGCTCCTCCTCCTCCTCCTCGCTGTCCTTGACGGCGATGTCCATCTCCTGGAGCAGGTTGAACACCCGCTCGCTCTCCTCCGTGTTCTGCTCCACCGAGGGGATCGCCTTGACGATCTCCTCGTAGAGCAGAAAGCCCTTCTTGCGCCCCAGCTCGATGAGCTCCCGCAGCTCGGGCGAGAGGTCGTCGCTAAGGGGCCGCACGTCTACCACGGCCTTCTTGCGCGTGGGCATGGGACGCTGCATCCTTTCCCGGCTCATGGCCGTCCCTCGATCCGGACCCGACGGTCCACCCCGGTTGAACGACCGGCCGGGCCGGTTTCCTCCCGCTACTCCACGAGCGCCTTCAACTCCTCCTGGATGGCCCTGACCCGCTCCAGGTCCCCGGCCCGCTCCGCGGCGGCGATCTCCGTCACCAGCTCCGCCCGCCGGCGGCGGCGCTGCTCGGCGCGGATCCGCCCCACCCAGCCCTCCACGTCGGGCCGGGGCGGCCGGGGTCCGAACAGCAGCTGGTGCAGCACGGCCCGCGCGCCGTCCGACAGCGCGTCCCGCACCGCGTGTACGTCCCCGGTCCACCGCAGCGCCGTGAAGATCTCCCGGTGGTGGGGGTCCGCGAAGTCCTCCTCCCGGAGGGCTGCGGCTCCCCACGCCCGGACCTCGTCCTCGTCTAGCATCCGCTGCAGCAGGTGCCGCTCTGCCGCCTGCTGCGCGTCCCCGGCCCGCGCGGCCATCCGCACCGGGTCGGCATCCGGCGCCGCCCGCGCGGCGCCCCTGCGCAGCGCGCGCAGCCGTGCGCGCACCGCGTCCTCCGGGACTCCCAGGCGCTGGCTGAGCTGAGCGATGTGCTCGGACCGAGCGACGTCGTGGCGGACGCTGGCGATCAACGGGAGGAGTTCGTCGACCACCCGGGCCTTCCCTTCCGGTGTTGGGGGGTGCCGGCGAAGGCTGTGCTCGAGGACGAACCGTACGAGGGGCAGGGCGCCGTCCACCAGCCGGCGGAAGGCTTCGGGGCCGTGCTGGCGCAGGAAGCTGTCCGGGTCGTGGCCTTCGGGCAGGACCGCAGCGAAGGCCTCGACCCCTGCCTCTTCGAAGAGCGGGACGGCCCGCTCGGCGGCCCTGCGACCGGCGTCGTCGGAGTCGTAGACCAGCACCGCGGCCCCGGCGAACCGGCGGAGGAGGGCCACTTGGTCCTGGGTGAGCGAGGTGCCGAGGGTGGCCACCGCCTCCGAGATGCCGTACTGGTGGCAGGTCAGAGCGTCCATGTAACCCTCCACCACCAGGGCTCGGCCGGCAGTGCGGATGGCGTCCCGGGCCAGGTGCAGCCCGTACAGAGTGGAGCCCTTGCGGAACAGCGGGTTCTCCCGGGAGTTGAGGTACTTGGGTTGGTCTTCGTCGCGCAGTGCCCGGCCTCCGAAGGCCACCGGCCGGCCCTGCAGGTCGCAGATGGGGAACACGAGCCGGCCGCGGAACGCGTCGTACCAGCCGCCATCAGGCCGCAGGTTCACCAGGCCCACCCTCTCGAGGAAGGTGCCGTCGTACCCCTGCTCCCCCAGGTGGCTCAGGCGGCGGTCCCAGCTCTCCGGCGCGTAGCCGAGGCGGAAGCGCCGGCGGGTGGCGTCGTCCACGCCCCGCCGCTCCAGGTACTCCCGGCAGGCCCGGCCTGCTTCGGGGTGCTCGAGAACGCGCTCGTAGAACCGCGCCGCGGCGTCCACCGCCCGCAGCAGCCGCTCCCACTCCCCGCGCCGGGGTTCCGGCTCCTCGAGCGCCACACCCGCCCTCCGGGCCAGCTCCCGCAGCGCCTCGGGGAAGGAGAGCCCCTGCGCGCGCATGACGAACTCGAACACGTCCCCACCGGCCCCGCACCCGAAGCAGTAGAACAGCCCACGCTCCCGGTCCACGGTAAAGCTCGGGGTCTTCTCGCTGTGGAACGGACAGAGTCCCACGTACCGCTTGCCCTGCTTGCGCAGGGTCACGTACGCGCCCACGAGCTCCACGATGTCCGTGCGGCTGCGGACGAGCTCCCGGGCCCCGGGTCCGGTCATGGCGAATCTATGTTCGCACCCAAGGGGCTCTCAGACAACCGGGCCCCAGCCCAGGTTCAGCGGAACAGGGGAGCGAACACCAGCGCCACCACGGTCATCAGCTTGATTAGGATGTTGAGGGACGGGCCCGCGGTGTCCTTGTACGGGTCGCCCACGGTGTCGCCGATCACCGCGGCCTTGTGCGCGTCGGAGCCCTTGCCGCCGTGGTGGCCTTCCTCGATGAACTTCTTCGCGTTGTCCCACGCCCCGCCGCTGTTGGCCAGGTACAGGGCGAGCGGCACGCCCGTCACGATGGCCCCGCCGAGTAGCCCTCCCAGCGCTTCCTTGCCCAGCGCGAACCCCACCACCAGCGGCACGGCCACGGCCGAAAGCCCCGGCACCACCATCTCCCGCAGGGCACCCGCGGTGGCGATGTCCACGCACCGCGCGTACTCCGGCCTGGCCTTCCCCTCCAGAAGGCCCGGGATCTCCCGGAACTGCCGGCGCACCTCCGCCACCATGAGCTCCGCGGTACGGCCCACGGCCCGCATGGCCAGAGCCGCGAAGAAGAACGGCACGATGCCGCCGATGAACAGCCCCGCGGTCACGTCCGGGTCCATGATGTTGATCGACTCCAGCCCCACCGCCTGCCGGTAGAAGAAGAACAGGGCGAGGGCCGTGAGCGCCGCGGACCCGATGGCGAACCCCTTCGCGATGGCCGCGGTGGTGTTCCCCGCGGCGTCGAGCTGGTCCGCGACGCCCCGCACGTCCTGGCCGAGGCCGGCCATCTCCGCGATCCCCGCGGAGTTGTCCGCGATGGGGCCGTAGGCGTCCACGGACACGGTCATGCCGGTGATGGACAGCATGCCGATGGCTGCCAGCGCGATCCCGTAGAAGTCCGCCAGCCGGAAGGCCGCGATGGTGGACAGGGCGATCACCACCAGCGGCACCACCGTGCTCAGCATCCCCAGCGCGGTGCCCGCGATGATCACCGTGGCCGGCCCGGTCCGGGCGGAGGCCGCGAGCCGCTGGACCTCCCGGCCCGAGGTGTAGTACTCCGCCACCAGGCCGATCACGATGCCGCTCGCGAGCCCCACCGCGGTGGCCCAGAAGGCGCGCACGTCGCCGAACAGCGCCCGGGTGACGAAGTACGAGCCCACCAGCATGAAGGCCGCGGCGGCGAAGGTCCCGGCCCGAAGCGCCGCCTGCGGGTTGCGGCCACCCCCGGCGCGCACGAAGAACGTCCCGAGGATGGCGGAGACCACGCCCACCGCCGCCAGGGCCAGCGCCAGGCCCGCCCCGCGCTCGCCGTGCTGGGCCAACCCGATGGCCAGCCCCGCGATCACGGACCCCACGTAGCTCTCGAACAAGTCGGCACCCATCCCTGCCACGTCGCCCACGTTGTCCCCCACAGCGTCCGCGATCACCGCGGGGTTGCGCGGGTCGTCTTCAGGGATCCCCGCCTCCACCTTGCCCACCAGGTCCGCGCCCACGTCCGCGCCCTTGGTGTAGATCCCTCCCCCCACGCGGGCGAACAGCGCCACCGACGAGGCGCCGAGGGAGAACCCGATGACCTGGTTGGGGTCCCGCAGCCACAGGTACAGCATGCCCACCCCCAGGATCCCCAACCCGACCACGGTCATGCCCATGACCGCGCCGCCGGGGAAGGCCACCCGCATGGCTTCCGCCAGCCCCTGCCGGGCGCCGTGCGCGGTGCGGGCGTTGGCGCGGGTGGCGATCTGCATGCCGAAGAAGCCGGCCAGCACCGAGCACGCGGCGCCCAACACGAAGCACACCGCCGTCTGCGGGGTGATCTGCGGCACCAGTCCGGGTGCGGCGAGCACCAAGAACAGCACCGCGACGAACACCGCGATGGCGCGGTACTCGCGCCGGAGGAAGGCCATGGCGCCCTCATGGATCGCTTCCATGAGGGCCTGCATCTGAGGCGTGCCCACCTCGCGCCGCGCCACGGACGCGGCCAGGTACCCCGCGTACGCGAGGCTCACCACACCGGCTGCAGGGGCCCACCACCACGTGTCCACGGCACTCACCTCCACGGCGACCTATGGGGTCCAGCTCTTGGGGAGGAACAGCACCTCGGCCCGGCGCACCGCGTACCGGTCCGTCATCCCGGCCAGGAAGTCGCAGACCACGCGGTGCAGGGGTTCGCCCCGCTCCACCAGCTCCCGGTACTCCTCCGGCACCTCCTCGGGGTGCTCCACGTAATAGTCGAACAGCATCCGCAGGAGACGCTTGGCCCGCGGTTCCTCGCCCTTCGCCTGCGGATTCAGATACACCCGATCGAACAGGAAATCCTTCAAGCGGTTCAACGCCTCGCGCACCGGAACGCTCATGCGGACCTGCGGCTGGTCCTCGCTGTGGGTGACCACGTCGCGGACCAGGGTGTCGAGCCAGCGGCCCCGGGTGGGGCCGAGCACCTCCCGCACGTCCTTGGGGATCTCCTCCTCCCGCAGCAGGCCCGCCCGCACGGCGTCGTCCATGTCGTGGTGCACGTACGCGATGCGGTCCGCGAGCCGCGCCACCTGGCCTTCGAGGGTCTGCGGCAGCCCCGGGTCGTCCGGGCGCAGGTCCGCCTTGCCCTTGCTGTGGGCCCCGATCCCGTCCCGGACCTCCCACGTGAGGTTGAGACCCCACTCCACGGTGCCGTCCGACCGCCGGCGTCGCTCCAGCAGCTCGACCACCCGCAGGCTCTGCTCGTAGTGCCGGAACCCACCCCAGGGCGCCATGGCCTGGTCCAGCGCCTCCTCGCCCGCGTGGCCGAAGGGCGGGTGGCCCAGGTCGTGGGCCAGCACCACGGCTTCGGTGAGGTCTTCGTTGAGCCGCAGGGCTCGGGCGATGGTGCGGGCGATCTGCGCCACCTCCACCGTGTGGGTGAGGCGCGTGCGGTAGTGGTCGCCTTCCGGCGCCAGGAACACCTGGGTCTTGTGCTTGAGCCGTCGGAAGGCCTTGCTGTGCACGATGCGGTCCCGGTCGCGCTGGAAGCACGTGCGGAGCGGATCCTCCGGCTCCGGACGCTCGCGACCCCTGCTCGCCTCGGCCCGCGTGGCGTGGGGGGCCAGCGTCTCGCGCTCGATGCGCTCGGTCACCTCTCGGGGGGTGGGCACGGGGCGATGGTAGCGCGGCCCGCCGACCCGGCCGCGCCCGCGGCGGCCGGGCAGACCTCACCGCCCGAAGAGCCGGTAGTACAGGTACGCGAGGGTCTCGCGGACGTACCCCTCCAGACGGGTCCGCTGGGAGCGGGCGGCCGAGCGCCAGGTGGCCGAGACGTACGCCTCGAGGCCGAGGTCCCGAGCCATGCGGCGGATCCGCAGGTTGTGCCAAGGGTCCGACACGAGGAAGGCCGAGGAGAGGCCGTGCTCCCGCATCCAGGCCGCGGCCGCCCGGAGGCTCTCCAGCGTCGTCGTGCCCTCCGGCACCGCGACGACGGCCTCGGGGGGGAGGCCCCGCTCGAGGAGGAACGCCCTCCCCGCCTCCGCCTCGGTCGAGACGTCGCCCGGGCGCCCCGCGCCGAGCACGAGGACGACGCCGGCCCGGCCCTGCCGGTACAGGAGGGCGGCGTGCTCGAGCCGCCCGGCGAACACGGGCGAGGGGACGCCCTGGTACTGGGCCGCCCCGAGGACCAGGATGGCGTCGACCCGCTCGACGACGCTCGCCTCGTCGCGATGGGCGGCCCGCCAGACCGCCCACCCCGTCGCCGGGAGGACGGCCACGACCCCGACCGCCACCAGCAGCCCGGCGGTCCGGAGCGGATGGCGGACGGCGGCCCGGAGGAGGCGCGCCACCGATCGCGCCTACTTCGTGGCGGACTCGGCCGCGCCGAGGGCGGCCTGCCCGGCCGCGAGCCGCGCCGTCTCGATCCGGAACGGCGAGCAGGAGACGTAGTCGAGCCCGATCTCGTGGCAGAAGGCCACGCTGGCGGGGTCCCCGCCGTGCTCGCCGCAGATCCCGAGGTGCAGGCGCGGGTTCGCCGCCCGGCCCTCCTCCACGGCGATGCGCATGAGGCGCCCGACCCCGGCCCGGTCGATCGTGACGAAGGGGTTGGCGGGGACGAGCCGGCGCTCCTCGTACATCCCGACGAACTTGCCGATGTCGTCGCGGCTGAACCCGAAGCCCATCTGCGTGAGGTCGTTGGTGCCGAAGGAGAAGAAGTCGGCGACCTCGGCGATCTCGCCGGCGGTGACCGCGGCGCGCGGGACCTCGATCATCGTGCCCCACTCGAGGTGCTCGAGCTCCACCCCCTCGCGCTCGAGGACCTCCCGGGCGACCGGCTCCAGCTCGGCCCGCATCTGCTCGAGCTCGGCCCGGGTGGCCACGAGGGGGATCATGATCTCGACCCTCGGGTCGAGCCCCTCGCGCTTGACCTGCGCCGCGGCCTCGCAGATCGCCCGCACCTGCATCGCGTACAGGCCCGGCTTCACGATCCCGAGCCGCACCCCCCGCAGACCGAGCATGGGGTTCGCCTCGTGGAGCTCGCGGACCTTGGCGAGGAGCCGCCGCGCGTCCCCGAGCGACATCCGCTCGCCCCGCACCTCGACCTCGCTCTCGCTCCGCGTCTCGGCGAGGGCCACGGCGACGGCGAGCTTCTCGAGGTTCGGGAGGAACTCGTGCAGCGGAGGGTCGAGGAGCCGCACGGTGACCGGCAGGCCGGTCATCGCGCGGAAGATCCCGACGAAGTCCTCCCGCTGCAGCGGCAGCAGCTCGTCGTAGGCGGCCCGCTCCTCGGCCGGCGTCTCGGCGAAGATCATCCGGCGGACGGCCGCCACCCGCTCCGGCCCGAGGAACATGTGCTCGGTCCGCGCGAGGCCGATGCCCTCGGCGCCCCGCTCGCGCGCGTTCCTCGCCTGCTCGGCGGTGTCGGCGTTCGCGCGGAC